>DASPMA010000032.1:0-2108 GCA_035627335.1 Binatia bacterium | reverse complement strand
CCATCTCCAACGACAGTGAGTTGATCGCGTTCGACGCGGGAACGGGCGAGGTTGCCTGGAATCACCAGGCGATCGCCGAGCCTGCACGCATTCTCTCAGCGCCGAGCGTGGCCATCGACAGCGATACTGTTGTCGCGCCGTTCGCTTCCGGAGAAGTGGTCGCGCTGGTCAGCGCCAATGGGCGCCGGCTGTGGAGCGATGCGCTCTCACGCACGGGCCGCCTGACATCCCTTTCTGCGATCAACGACATCGCCGGCCGTCCTGTGATCGACGGAGGCGTCGTGTACGCGGCGAGTCATTCGGGAGTGCTGGCGGCGATCGATCTGCGCAGCGGCCAGCGCGTTTGGGCCCGCGCGTTTGCTTCGACCCAGACGCCGTGGGTCGCGGGCGACGTGCTCTACGCGGTAAGCGTCGACGGCGAACTCACGGCCTTCGACCGCACCACGGGCAACATCTATTGGGTGCAGCAGCTGCGCCGCTATGAGGACGAGGACGACCGGACCGGCCGCGTCGCATGGACGGGACCCATCATGGTTGGAAGCCGCCTCGTGCTGGCGAATTCGCTCGGCGACGTGGTCGCTGTGTCGCCGGAGAACGGCCAGACGGTGGCGACGGCGGACGTGGATCAGCCGGTCTTCATCCCCCCGATCACCGCCAACGGACAGATTTACGTCGTCACCAACAGCGCGCGCCTCGTGGTGTTTCAGTAAAAGGTGTCAGGAGGTGTCGGTTGTCAGGTGTCAGCGATTGAAGCTGCGCCAACCTTGGGCTTGGACCGACACCTGGCTCTTGGACTCTGACACCTGACACCTGATACCTGACACCCATGACCAAGCTCGCGATCGTCGGGCGGCCGAACGTCGGCAAATCCACGCTGTTCAACCGGCTGGCGGGCAAGAAGCTCGCCATTGTCGATGACACGCCGGGCGTGACGCGCGACCGCCGCGAAGCACGCGGGCGGCTGGGCGATCTCGAATTCACCCTGATCGACACGGCCGGCTTCGAGGATGCGACGGACGCCTCGCTCGAAGCGCGCATGCGCGCGCAGACCGAGGTGGCGATCCGCGATGCGGATGTAATCCTGTTTCTGATCGATGCGCGCGTGGGGGTCACGCCCGTGGATGAAAGTTTCGCCGCTCTGCTGCGGCGCGCGGACAAGCCGGTGGTGCTGGCGGCGAACAAAGCCGAAGGCCGCGCTGGTGATGCGGGGATCAACGAAGCGTACGCGTTGGGCCTCGGAGAGCCCATTCCGCTCTCCGCAGAGCACGGCGAAGGCATGGCGGAACTTTACGCGGCGATCGTTGCGCAGATCGAGGCAGATGACGCTGGCGAAGCGCAAGCAGGCGGAGAAGAGCGGCCGATCCGGCTTGCGATCATCGGCCGGCCGAACGCGGGCAAGTCGACGCTGGTGAATGCGCTGATCGGCGAGGATCGTCTGCTCGTAGGCCCCGAAGCCGGCATCACCCGCGACAGCATCGCCATCGACTGGACCTGGAAGGGCAAGCCGTATCGCCTCGTTGACACTGCCGGCCTGCGCAAAAAGGCGAAGGTGCAGGCCAAGCTCGAGAAGCTTTCGGTCTCCGATACGCTGCACGCGATCCGTTTTGCGGATGTGTGCGTGCTGATGATGGATGCGGGCGAGGCGTTCGAGAAGCAGGACCTCTCCATCGCCGACTTGGTGATCCGCGAAGGGCGCGCGCTCGTGTTCGCGTTGGCCAAGTGGGACAAGGTTGCCGATCCGCGCGCGCATTTCGAGGAAATGAAATTGGTCGCGAAAGAAAGCCTGCCCCAGGCGCGCGGCGCGCCGCTGGTGACGCTCGTGGCGCTCTCTGGAATCGGCCTCGACCGATTGATGAAGGCCGTAGAGGAAGCGCACGAGGACTGGACGGCGCGGATCAAGACAAAGGACCTCAACAACTGGCTCTACGCCACCATTGCGCGCCATCCACCGCCGGCGGTGCGGGGCAAGCGCATCAAGCCGCGCTACATGGCGCAAATCAAAGCGCGCCCGCCGACATTCGTGCTGATCTCCTCGCGCGCTGAGGACATGCCGGAAAGCTACAAGCGCTATCTGATGAACGAATTGCGCGAGGCGTTCGATCTGCACG
>DASPMA010000031.1:0-2683 GCA_035627335.1 Binatia bacterium | reverse complement strand
TACCGCTAGGCCCTCGGCTCGCGCCGCCGAAATAATGGCCTCGGCCGAGTGCGTGGCCGTGCGCCCGCTGCGCACGTCAAAATCGAGCACGCTGTCAATGATCGCCGCGCGCTTGGTGGCCGGATCCCACGTCAGATAGGTCACCGAATTGGTGGGCTCGTGAAAGAAAGCGCGGACGTTGGGGCCGTTCATGGCGCCATCCTAAAGCATGGTTTGCGCGGAGCGAACACCCGCCTAGCATGCGCGAATCGCGGGGCGACGCTGCAAATGACCCTTCCCGACCTTCTCGCTGCGCTCTCTGGCGCTGCCGTCGGCTTCGTGCTGGCGCTGATCGGCGGCGGGGGCTCGATTCTGGCGACGCCGGCGCTGCTCTATGTCGTCGGCGTTGCCAATCCGCACATGGCGATCGGCACAAGCGCGCTCGCTGTGTCGATCAACGCCTTTGCAAATTTTCTGAACCATCTTCGTCGCGGCAACGTGAATTGGAAGTGTGCCGTAGTGTTCGGCGGCGCAGGCGTGATCGGCGCTGCAATCGGCGCCGCGCTCGGCAAGGCCACCGATGCGCAAATCCTGTTGCCGCTGTTCGCCCTGCTGATGATCGTCGTCGGCGTCGCCATGCTCTTGCCGCGGAAACACGAAGGCGACGGCAGCGTCGAACTGACCGCACGGAATGCGCCCAAATTGCTCGCCTACGGTGCGGGGGTGGGCGTCCTTTCCGGATTTTTCGGTATTGGCGGCGGTTTTCTGATTGTGCCAGGACTCATCGCCGCGACCGGCATGACGATGATCCAGGCGATCGGCTCATCGCTCTTCTCTGTCGGCAGCTTCGGGGCGACGACCGCGTTGTCTTATGCAGCTGACGGCCTCATCGAGTGGCGCATCGCGCTGTTGTTCATTGGCGGGGGCATATTGGGCGGCTTGCTCGGCGCCAGCCTTGCAGCGCACCTCTCCAAGCAAAGAGGCGCGCTGCAACGCGTGTTTGCCGGCGTTGTCTTTGCCGTGGCGGCCTACATGCTTTGGCGCACGCTCGGCCCAGTCAACTAGCCGATGACCTGGACAACGCGGAAGTTCGAGTCCACCAGCACCACGCGGTCATTCACCACCGCGTATTTGTAGGTGGTGTTGTAGTCCGGCGGCACGTCGTAAACGACAACGGTGTTTGGCAGCACCGTGCCCACGACAACATCACCGCTATAAGCCACGGACGGGTGATGCTGTTCGACCACGTAGGTCCGGAACCTTGGCGCGTTCTCGTCGGCGATCGCGCCGACAATGGCGCCTGCCGCGCCGCCGACGACCGCGCCAGGCGGACCGGCCACCAGAGCCCCGCCGGCGGCGCCCGTGGCCAGACCTGTGGTGGTTCCTGGCGACTCGCATGCGGCGAGTGCGAGCGCCATTGCCGCGCCGCAGCTTGCAATAGTCAGTTTCATGATTGCGCTCCTGTTGAGTGCGGATTTCGTCGCACGGAGAACGTGCAGGCGATGCCTTAGTGCCCTATGTTCGGCGCCGGACACTGAGGGGAACTATGATCTCACCCAATGGCATCGCGCATATTCAACTCACGGTGCGCGACGTGGCGGCGAGCAGGCCATTCTATCATCGCTTGTGCGTGGAGACGCTCGGCATGCTCGTGCAGTATGACGCGCCGGGTCAGGTCTTTTACTGCATCGGCGGGCGCACCGGCCTGTTGATCCGTCCTGCTGCGCCAGAGCATCGCGACATGCCGTTCGATCAATGGCGCATCGGTCTGCATCATTTCTGCTTTCGTCTGCGCTCGCGCGAAGACGTCGACGCGCTCGCCGCCTCGATGCGAGCGTTTGGCGCAAAGATCATTCGCCTCGGCGAAGAAGGCCCCTGGGCGCCCGGCTATTATTCCACGCTTTTCGAAGACCCCGACGGCATCCGCATCGAAGCGCTGTTCATCCCCGGCAGCGGCAATCTGGACCGCGTCAAGGAAGGGCCGATTTCGCCGCTCGGCTAGAAGCCTGCGCGCTCAGGCCTGCTCCAGCGCCTCAGTGGCTTCGAGCCAAACCGCTTCAGCCCGCGCCAAGGCCGTCGCCGCGTGAGCGCGCTCCTTCAGCAGCGACTCCGCGCGCTTCTGATCTTTCGTGAACACGTCCGGATCAGCCAGCGCCGCATCGATCCGATCTAACGCGCCTTGCGCCTGCTCGATCTCCTTCTCCGCCGCTTCAAGCTTGCGTTGCAGCGTGTACTTTGAGTGCTTCGGCTTCGCTTCAGGCTGCGCGATCGCCGCTGGGACGTGCTTTTCGCCGTTATCGGCGGGCCGATCGGCGGCGGCGACGAGCTTGCGGTAGTCCTCGAGGTCGCCGTCGTACTGGCGGGCGCGGCCGTGGTAGACGAGCCAGAGGCGATCGGCGCAGGCTTCGGCGAGGTAGATGTCGTGCGTGATGAGCAGCACGGCGCCTTCATATTCGTTGATGGCGTGGATGAGCGCTTCGCGGCTATCGATATCCAGGTGCGAGGTCGGTTCGTCGAGGATGAGGACGTGCGGTTTGGCGTGCGCCATCAGGCCCAGCAGCAGGCGCACTTTCTCGCCGCCACTCAGATTCTGGACCTTGGTGTCGATCTTTTCGACGCCGAAGCCCATGCGCGCGGCGAGCGAGCGCAGTTTCGGCGGCGCCCAATCGGGCTCCAGATCGCGCACGTGCTCCAGCACGGTTTC
>DASPMA010000030.1:0-2227 GCA_035627335.1 Binatia bacterium | reverse complement strand
CGCGAAAGCGGAGTTTCCGCACGCCAAGCTGTTCGCGCGCTCGTTCGACCGAGGTCATTCCATGCGCCTGGTCAAAGCTGGCGTCGACTATCAGATCCGCGAATTGTTCGAGTCTTCGCTTGCCTTCAGCGGCGCGGTGCTGCGCGAACTCGGCTTCTCCGACATCGAAGTCGCCGAGACGATCGAAGACGTGCGCGAGCGCGACGAGGCGCGCTTCGAGGCGCAGCTTGCGGGCGGCATCGAAGCGGGACGCACGCTCTGGCGCAACAATACCCAGACCCCGCAGCCGACACCGTTCACGGTTCCCAGACGCGAGGCGCAGGCGCTCAACGAAGAAGCCGCCGATCTCATCGAAGAGGAAGAGGAGAAGGCTTGACGCCGCGGCGCCTGCGCGACAGCGCAGGAAAGGCTGCTAAGCTCTGCGCTGGAGGGAAGTGAATGCGGGTGATCGCATCCTTGCTTTTTCTGTTGGCGGCGTGCGCCACCGCGCCGGCGCCGCCAGGCGATCTGAACGCGCTCGCGGAACGCTTTGTGCGCCTTTCGCTTGAGATCGGCACGCATGAAGAGGGCTACATTGACGCGTACTATGGGCCTGCCGAGTGGAGGACAGAAGCCGAGGCCAGTCCGCGCTCCGTCGCGCGGCTCAAGACCGATGCCGACGCACTGCGCGCCGAACTCGCCGCTGCGGCGGCGCGCGCGCCCGATGCGGCCACAGCGCGCCGGGCGCGCACGTTGGAAGTGTACGCCTCCAGCGCTCGCTTCCGGCTCGACATGATCGAAGGGCGCCGCGTGCCGCTCGCCGATGAAGCGGAAGCCTTGTTCAACCTGAGGCCTGATCTGCGCCCGCTTTCAAGCTACGACGCAGCGCTCGCACGCGTCGAAGCGGTCGTGCCGGGCGAGGGGCCGCTGGCGCAACGCGTCGATGCGTTTCTGTCGCACTATTCTATTCCGCAGGATCGGCTGACGCCGGTGATGCAGGCCGCCATCGCCGAGTGCCGGCGGCGCACGCTCGCGCACTTCGAACTGCCGGAGAACGAACGCTTCGAGATGGAGCTGGTCAGCGGCGTGAGCTGGGGCGCGTACAATTGGTATCGAGGAAATAATCACAGTCTCATCCAAATCAATGCTGGGCTGCCAGTGCGTATCGATAGTGCGATCGGCTATGGCTGCCACGAAGGCTATCCGGGCCATCACGTGCAGGGCATTTCCGCGGAACGGCTCTATCGTGAGCGGGGCTTCGTCGAATACTCCGTGCTGCCGCTCTTCTCGCCGATGGGTCCGTTGAACGAGGGCGCCGGCAATTACGGTGTGGAACTTGCCTTTCCCGGCGACGAACAAGCCGAGTTCGAACGGCGCGTGCTCTATCCGTTGGCCGGGCTTGATCCCGCGACAGCCCACGCGCTCGATGCGTTCGACGACGCGATGGACGAACTCGATGGCGTGCGGCTGACCATCGCGGCAATGTATCTGGGCGGCGAGATCGACCGCGAGCGCGCGATCGAGCTGACGCAACGCTATCAACTGATGTCGCGCGAGCGCGCGGAACGCACGGTCGCTTTTGCCGAGCAGTACCGGTCTTACGTCATCAACTATTCGACCGGTGAAGACGTCGTGCGCGCCTATATTGAACGCGCCGGTCCAAGCCCTGAGGCGCGCTGGCGCGCTTACGAAGACATCCTCAATCAACCCACGTTGCCGGAGCACCTGCGGTGAAAACGCCAACCTTCCGCACGATCAACACCAACGGGATCAGGATACGCGCGGCCGTGGAAGGCGAGGGCCCGCTCGTCGTGATGGTGCACGGTTTTCCCGAGAGCTGGTATTCGTGGCGCCATCAAATGGCGCCGCTCGCGGCTGCTGGCTTCACAGCGTGCGCGATCGACGTGCGCGGCTATGGCGGTTCCGACAAGCCGCATGCGGTGGAAGCCTACACGCTGAAGGAAATCACTGCTGACGTTGCCGGCGTCGTCGACGCGCTCTCGCCCGGCAAGCAAGCGGTGCTGATCGGCCACGATTGGGGCGCGCCGATCGTGTGGCACACCGCCGTGCTGCATCCCGACAAGGTGCGCGCCGTTGCTGGGCTGAGCGTGCCTTATTTCGGATTGCCGCCGATGTCGCTCGATGACCTGATCAAGATGATGTACACCGATCAGGGCAAGTTCTTCTACCAAGCCTACTTCAAGGACGAAGGCGTCGCCGAAGCCGCGTTCGAAGCGGATGTGCGCGG
>DASPMA010000029.1:0-4733 GCA_035627335.1 Binatia bacterium | reverse complement strand
CCGTGTCTCAGTCCCAGTGTGGCTGGTCGTCCTCTCAGACCAGCTACGGATCGTCGCCTTGGTAGGCTTTTACCCCACCAACTAGCTAATCCGACGCGGGCCGATCCTAAGGCGATAAATCTTTCACCTTGCGGTCACATTCGGTATTGCTCACAGTTTCCCGGGAATATTCCGAACCTTAGGGCACGTTCCCACGTGTTACTCACCCGTCTGCCACTCCCCTTGCGGGGCGTTCGACTTGCATGTGTTAGGCCTGCCGCCAGCGTTCGTTCTGAGCCAGAATCAAACTCTCAGGTTGAGTTGACCTCTGACTGATCCCGCCGGCTCGAGAGCCGCCGGGACGCCGGTTAAAGCGTATGCGTATTTCTTAACGGGAACCGACGCACATAACCGATCCGAAGATCGGGTCTGTTTGTCAGTTATAGTTCCAGAAAACGCATACCGTCAGCGTCGAGTGGCTCGCGATTACTCGCTCGCCCGCAGCACGCCGCCGCCTGCGTTTCCCTTCTCCAAAATCACAATGTCAAAGAGCGCCATTCAAGGGATGACCCCTCGAACCCGCGCGCATAGAGCCGAAGCCCGACAAGCGCGGGCCGAAACCAATTCCAGGTCCCGGCGGAAGGCGCGGTTTCTATGCGCGCCTCTTAGCCATGTCAACGACCTTTTCGCGCCAAATACGTATTTCTCAGCCGCTGCAAAAACGCCTGAAAAATCAACGTGATTTGGTGCGGCTCACCGACCTCGCATTCAGCAGAGATCGTTTGAGGATCGCAACCTTTCGACCTTAACGATTCGCCTGTGAGGCTTCAAGCACTCATCGGCTCGCCAAGTCGCCGCGGTCACGCTTCCAGAGGAAGCTGCGCAGCCTCCTCAGATGGGAAGTGTAATCGCGATTTCAAGGATCATTCCGCGTGGTTTCTCAGCCAGGCTGAGACCTGCGAGGCTCTCCTAGATGCGCGCTCGATGCGGCGTTTCAAGGGCGATCAATGCGTTGCGATATAGGCCTGCATTGCCGCGGCTTCCGCCTCAACCGCCGCGATGCGATGCTTCACCAAATCGCCGATCGACACGATGCCGACGAGCTTTCCATCATCGATGACAGGCAGATGACGGATGCGCCGGTCGGTCATACGCGCGAGACCTTCATCAATCGTTTCGCTGAGCAGCGCGGTGACGACGTCTTTGCTCATCACGGTTTTCACCGCATCACACAAGCAATCTGAGCCTCTGCGCGAGACTTCTCGTACAAGGTCGCGCTCCGACACAACGCCGATGATCGCGCCTTTGTCGTCAAGCACCACAAGCGCGCCGACGCGCTTCTGGTCGAGCTCGCGCGCGGCGTCTTCGAGCGAAATGTCGGCGCGCGCCGTGTGCACCTGCTTGCCTTTATCGCGAAGCACATGAGCGATCAGCATGGGCGTCTCCTTCGTCGACCCGCCGCACCTGGCCGGAAGAATGCGTCCTGGAGACGCGCCCTTCAAGCACGAACACCTGACTTGCCGCTCCCCAACACCCGGGTAAGCTTGCCTGAATGGCTGCGTACAAAGAGCGGGTCGCTCAAGACTTGGATAAATGGATCGCGGCGGGCCACGTCGCGGCCGACAAGCGCGCGGCTATCCTCGCCTCCATTCCCGACGCGCGCCGGCTGGATGCCGCGACCGCGCTCGCCTGGGTAGGCGGGCTCCTGCTCGGCATCGCTATCATCGCCTTCGTCGCGGCCAATTGGGAGGCGCTGCCCAAACTGGCGCAATTCGGCCTGCTGCTGGCGTTCTTCCTGGGACTTGCCGCCGGCGCCGCTTGGGCCGCGCATAAGGAACGGCTTGTAGTTAGCAACATCGCGCTCATGATCGCCTCGCTCGTGTTCGCCGCATCGATCGGTTTGACGGGGCAGATCTTCGATATTGCGGGGGATCCGCGCGCCGCGTCCTACGGCGCGGGCCTCGCGGCGCTGGCGCTGGCCCTGGCCGGGCGTTCGTCCGGCGCCGCAACAGTGGGCCTCATCTTGATTGCGCTCGGCGACTTCACCGACCGCCAATGGTTCTCCGGACTCGATTCAGACGCGCCTTGGATGCTGTTCGCCGCCCCGCTCGGCGCCTATTTGGCGCTGCGCTGGAGTTCAGCGCCACTCGCGCACGTCTCGGCGACCGCTGTCATTTATTGCTTCGGTTGGTTCGCAGCGCGCGTCGATGAAGAAGCGGGCGTGCTCCTCTTTCTGTCGATCATCATGGGCGCCATGGCCGCCGGCGCGCGCTGGCTGCGGTCGCAAGGGCGGGCGTTCGCCGGCGTGTTCTACGGATGGTTCGCATGGGCAGCGCTCGTGTTCTTCGCGATCGCCGGGTACCTGCCGTGGTTCGGCGGTGAGAATAGCGACGCGGCCGGCATTCTACATCGCGTCGTTTGGCTTGGCGCTTCGGGCGCCGTGCTCGCACTCGGACGTTACGACAGCCACGCGCTCGTCAGCACAATCGGCGTGCTCAGCATGATCGGCGCGATCTGCGCGCTCTTGAACGATCTCGGCCTCGATCTACTGGCCGCTGCCGGCGTGTTTTTGCTCTGCGCCGTGGCCGCCCTCATTGGCGGTCTTATGCTGCGCAACCGGGCCAGAGCGTCGTGAGAGTTCAACCAGCGCCCCGCATTCTCGCTGTCGCCGCGCTCTGCGTCGCCTCGCTTATCGCGCTGGTGATCAGCGAAGGCATTGCGCGCGAGAGCGGCCAAGAGGCCCTGCTGCCGATGGAAGCAGTCGACCCGCGCTCGCTGCTGCAGGGCCATTACGTGGAGCTGCGTCTCATCCAGCGGCTCGATCCTGACGAGCCCTGCCCTCAAGTCGACGGCGGCGCCGAGTGGCTCGCGTTCTACCGTGGCGATAGGGACGTGCTCACATTCGCCGGCGGCGCGCCCTCTCGTGAAGGGGCGACGCAAATCGCCCCCGTGCCGGTCAAGGGTACGTTCACGTGCTCCGAGCCAACGATCACCGTTGATGGAAGTCCCGGTACGCCCGGCTCCGTCGAGCTCGACCTTGGCATCAATCGCTTTCACATCAACCAGAGCGACGCGCTTCGCATCGAGCGCGTCTTGCGCGAACAGCGCCCCGGCGAAGAAACCCGCGCCTTCGCCATCGTCTCGCTCGCGCGCGATGGGCAGGCGCGGCTCAAAGGCCTGGTGGTGGATGGGGAGCGCTTGGAGCTGAACTGGCTGTAGTCCACGGCCCGCGATAGCGGGGGGCCAGCGCGATATAGGCAATCGCGCCGCCGAGGAAGCCGCCGAGATGCGCTTCCCAAGCAATTGGAAACCATCCGAGTTCGCTGGCGGCGCCCATCAGCACGACGTTGAGAAAGAAGATCGAGCCGAACGAACTGCGGATGCGCGGATCGGCGACCGCCTGACGCCACGTCGGACGCAACGCAAGAAAATAGGCGCTGAAAACGCCGCACACAGCGCCCGAGGCGCCGATGGCGCCGACGTCGGTGTTCCAGTGGCGCGCGATGAAGGCGGCCCCACCCACCAATGCGCTGGCGAAAAAGACGACCAGGAAGCGCCATGGGCCGAGCCGCAATGCCGGTAACCTTCCGAGAAGAAAGAAGAAGAAGGCGTTAAGCGCCGCGTGCCACCAGGCGATGTGCAGGAACGTATGACCGAACAATGCGCCAAGCGCGTCGGTCCAGTTAACGTAACGCTCGGGACTGCTTGGATTGAACCGCTCCGGAATTAACGCGAACGCGTGGTCGATCGCCCTCTGCTGTTCGGGCGTTGCCAACATAAACGCCACGTACGCCAGCACGATCGCGCCGACGAGCGTCCAGATGATGAACGGCGTCGGCATACGGGGGCCGTCTGCGGCCAAAATCAAAGCTCCGGCTGGTTAATGCGAGGCGCATCGCGCGATATGGGGCGGGGCACGCCCGCGTCCAATGCGCGCCTCGCCAAATCGGCTGGCACAGGCGTTGCTTCCTCGCTCCGCAAACGAATTTGAGCGGAGCGTTCGCACGTGCGGTTGTTTACCTTACTGACCCTCGCCTTCATGGCGACGCCGGCGTTTGCCGATCCGATCCCGAGCGGCACGGGCGATGTTGAGCGCGCGTTCGGCATGAATTGGGAAAGCTTCGACACGCCGATCAATCCCGCCACGCGCGACGAAAACGGCAACCGCACCATCGTCAACGGGCGCATGGACATCGAAGGTACGCTAACCGGCGGGATCATGGACGGCTTTGGCTCGGGTCTCGGCGGTTCGTCGGCCCAAGCCATCGGCAACCAACTGAACGTCATCACCCAAGGCAATTACAACACAGTGATTGTCGACTCCACGCAGATCAACAACGGCGACATCAGCGCCGACTCGGACGGAGATTAATCCATGCGCGCGCTGAAAACTCTTGCCGCTCTCGCCTGCACCACGGCGCTCACGGCCTGCATCACGCCACATTCGGGCGGCGACGGGCTCTACACTTTGCCGATCGGAGACGCGCCGGTCACCGCCAACCCGACCGCCTACTCCCCGGCGCTCGATTGCTTGAACGCCTATGCGCGCCAGAACGACGTTGCCGCGCCCCGCGTAGCTGTGGGGCGCATCCTCGACTACACCGGCACTGTCAACGAAGATGGCGGGCGCCGCATCACGCAAGGCGCATCGCTGATGGCGATGAGCGCATTCGCGAAGGCCGGCGCGCGCCTGGTGGAGCGTTTCGACACTTCGGTAACCGAACTGGAACTGCGCTACGCGAACAACCGCTTGA
>DASPMA010000028.1:0-2171 GCA_035627335.1 Binatia bacterium | reverse complement strand
TTGGCGCAATTTGCGTTGGTGCCGGCTGCAATGGCGATTGCCTTTGTCGCACGGATAATCTGAGTGTGGGTCGCCTTGGGGACGTAACAAACCTACCGTTTCGCCAACACCTTCCGCGCTGCATCCAAGTCCGCCGGACTATCCACGCCTTTCGGAAAATCCTCGATCGCGTCGGCGCGGATCGTCATGCCCATTTCCAGCGCGCGCAATTGCTCGAGCTTCTCGCGCTGCTCCAGCGGCGAGGGCGGAGCGGCGACGAAGCGCGCGAGAGCGTCGCGGCGATAGACATAGATGCCGACGTGCCGTTCGATCGGCCCGTCGCCCCAAGGCGCGGGCGCGCGGGTGAACGCGAGGCAGCGCCCGTCCCCCCCGCGGATGACTTTCACGACGTTCGGATTATCGCGATCCGCTGGATCGCTCGATGGCGACACTAACGTCGCTATATCCGCACCATCGCGCAGCGCGGCCACCGCGCGCGCGACGTCCGGTGCGCGCATCGTCGGCATGTCGCCTTGCAGGTTCACCGCAACGTCGAAACGTCCTGACGGATCGAACGCTTCCAGCGCGGTGTGCACGCGGTCCGATCCTGACGGCAAATCCGGATCCGTCATCACCGCTTCCGCGCCCGCGCGCCGCGCGGCCTCAGCCACTTCGTCCTCCGCCGCCGCCACCAGCACCGGCCCCGCATTGGCGGCGCGCGCAAGCTCCACCATCCAGGCAATCATCGGCCGGCCGTGGATATCGGCGAGCGGCTTGCCGGGCAGGCGCGTGGAGGCCATGCGCGCGGGGATCACGATTACGGAGCTCATCGGCTCATGCGCTTGCCGTGCGGCGGTTCGCCGCGCAAGCCCACGCGCGCCTCATGACGCACGCGGCCCCGCTTGGCGCGAGCCCCGACGCAGGCCATAACCCGCCCGGTTTTCTGCAAAGGCGCGGGACGAATGAGCGACCTCCGGAACAATTCCATCTTGGGCGCGCTGCTCGCCGCGGTGCTGGGCGTGATGGGCGTCGGCGTCGCCGCCGATCAGCTTGTTCAGCCGAATTATCCCGAGAAGGCGGGTTTCCTGCCGGAAGTCACGCTCGATAGCGGCGGGGGCGGCTCGACGCCGTCGGGCCCGCCGGACTTCGGCCGTCTGTTTGCCGATCAAGCTCAGCTCACCGAACTCGTTGCGCGCGGCGAGCGCGTCATGGCGCAATGCCGCTCGTGCCACACATTTGAAGCTGGCGGCGCCAACGGCATCGGTCCGAACCTGCACGACGTGTTCGGCCGCGCGGTCGCGAGTCACGGCGGATATGAGTATTCGCCGGCGATGCAGGAGCATGGCGGCAACTGGGATTATCTGGCGCTCAATGACTTCCTGCGCTCGCCCGCCAGTGACGTGCGCGGCACCAAGATGGCCTTCGCGGGCCTTCGCAACGACGAAGAGCGCGTCGCCATGATCGCCTATTTGCGCTCGATTTCGCCGAACAACGTGCCGCTGCCGGCGCCATTGCCGGAAGCCGCGCCAGCTGAAGTCGAGGCTGCCGCGCCTGCCGAAGGCGAGGGCGCGACGCCAGCGCCGGCCGAAGGTGAAACGAAGGCCCCGACGCCGCCGCAATAAAAGCGAGCGATATTGCGAATACGAAACGGCGTCCCGCTGATGCGAGACGCCGTTGCTATGTCCTGAGCGCAACGCTTACGAAGCGACAGCCAGTACCGGCCGCGTCGCCGCGGTGTGTTCGCCGCCGACGATGGTCGCGCCCAATTGTTCGAGGAACGCGTCGCCTTTTTCGGTGCGTTCTACGAAAACGTTGCGCCCGTCCTTCGGATCGCGCCGACGCTGCACGAAGCCGAGACGCGACAGCGTATCGAGCGCGCGGGTTATGGCGGGCTTGCCGACATTCAGCGCCGAAGCCAGGCCTCGCACCGTGTGTGGCGCCGGCTGCAGCCGTACCGTCATCAACACCGCCAGCTGGCGGGCCGTGAGGTCAGGCGCATCCGAGCGCACCGTGCTGACGGTAACTCGCCGCCACAAATCCAATGCTTCCACTTGATCGCGAACCAGGTCCATGCCGCTCCCCTGTGCTTGAATCGCAAGTGAGAGGATTCGCCGATTTGGTGGTTGGTGCAAGTACGAAACCACAAGATGTTGTGGAATGGCCGAAATGATTAACCAAATCTTGACGGTGCG
>DASPMA010000027.1:0-2571 GCA_035627335.1 Binatia bacterium | reverse complement strand
CGCGCTGACCGGCGACGCGGGCGCCAACAAGATCAACGGCGCCAATGGCGACGATGTCATCAACGGCGGCGGCGGGGCGGATAATCTGAGCGGCGGCGCGGGTTTGGATACGTTCGTCTATGCCGCCGGCTGCGGCAACGACACCATCAACGACTTCGACGCCTGGGACAATGGCGGCCAGGATTTCCTCGACGTCTCAGCCTTTGGCATCGATGCCGGCAATTTCGGTTCGCGCGTGGCCATCATCGACACCGGCGCGGACACGGTGATCCGCATCGACGACACCTACTTCATCACGCTCAAAAACGTCAGCGGCGACGGCGACAACGCCATCACCAGCGACGATTTCCTGTTCGCGTAGGTTTTGGCGTCCGCGAACACCGGACAAATGGGGGATAGAGCACGCCTCTTTCCACACTTTTTGTTCGTCAAGAGATTGAGAAGTCGAGAAATCCCGAAAAACAATCCGAGCGGCTCTAAGCGCACTTACACTGCCCTCGTTCTGATACGGGAGGATTTCGAAGTGCATCGAACCTTGGAAATGTCAGAGCATCGGCCGGCGCGGCAGGCGTCGCTTCGTCCTCCGAACCCCGGATTTAATCCGGGGAAAGGGGGACGTTGAGAAAGCCGGGTGGGACCTACACTCCCTCAGGCGAAGCGAACGGCGCTTGCATTGCTCGCGGGACATGACACCGCAAGGTCCAGGATCGATCGGTTGATGCTGACGCGCTGAACCGGCTCGTGGTCATAAGGAGCTAAGGCCGCGGCCGCACATTGTGCGCACTGCAGCTGAGCCAAAAACACCTGGGCTCGCCAATCCAGGAATAACGGCCGAACACGGGGCGCGTTCGACGCGCGGTGTTGCGCAGCGATGCGCAGCGCACCTTAGAGAATAACTCGGCGCGTCGAACGCGCCCCGCCTCCCTTGGGGGGCACGAGTAAGACCACACGAACCCTTACCTGCAAGGGCCGCTAGCGCGCGCCCGCATGGAACGCTATTCGGGAACCGGCCGCGAGGCCAAGGGGAGCTGCCGATGAGACGTTTCTGGCTAGGCCTTGCCGTGCTCGGGCTTGCGCTGACTGCGCCGGCCTCGGCCCAACAGCAGCAGCGCGATCCGTTCAACGGCCAGTTCGGCGTGATCGAAGTGGTGCGCCCGCCGGCCGAAGCGGCCGCTCTGGCCCAGCTCATGGGCGACGCGCTCGGCGGCCTGCAGCCGCAGCGCCCCGGCGAACTCGACGTCTACATGATCACCGCCTCGTTCTGGAGCGATCCGGTGTTCGAGCGCGAAGCCACCCAGGCCGAAGCGATTCTGCGCGAGCATCTCGGCGCCGACGGCCGCTCCATCGTTCTCAGCGCCGGCGGCAATGGCGAGCGGCGTTACCCGTCCGCCACGCCGAACGATATCGCCGCCGCCATCGGCCGGGTCGGCTCCGTTATCGATCCGAACGAAGATCTCGTCGTGCTCTTCATGACCTCGCACGGCTCGCCGGACGGTTCCATGGCGCTGCGCGAACACAATCGTCTCGGCGCCTCCATGCGGCCCTCGCATTTTCGCGACATGCTGGCGGCAGCCGGCATCCGCAACCGTGTCGTGATCGTGTCCGCCTGCTTCTCCGGCGCGTTCATCGCGCCGCTGATGGACGACAACACCATCGTTCTCACCGCCGCCGCGCCGGATCGATCCTCCTTCGGCTGCCAGGCGCAGCGCGATTGGACCTTCTTTGGCGACGCGTATTTCAACCAGTCGCTGCGCAGCAACACTTCAATGGTGGAGGCGTTCGATGACGCCAAAGTGCTGATCGAGCGCTGGGAACGCGAGCAAAACCTGACGCCGCCCTCGAACCCGCAACGCTATGTAGGCTCGCACGCCGCCGACCTGCTGCGCCGCGCCGAACGAGCGGCCCGCTAGCTGGCGACTTTGTCTCGCATCAGATCGAGCGGCGCCGAGGTCGTCCGCTTTGGCACGCGCATCACGATGCGGGACTGCACGTCGGAGACGAGGCCGAGCGCCAGCATCTTATCGCGCAGGAAGTCGTCATAGGCATGCATGTCGCGCGTGACGACCCGGAGCATGTAATCAATCGCGCCGGTCACCGTCGCGCACTCAACCACTTCCGGCCAGCTGGCCACCGCGTTCTCGAACTTATCCAGGTTCTCACGCGTCGGCAGCTGCAGCTTCACGGAGGCGAACACCTCGAAGGTCAGCCCCAGCTTGTCGCAATCCAGCAGCGTTACTTGCTTGATGATGACGCCCGCTTTCTTCAGCCGCTCGATCCGCCGCCAGGCCGGCGAGGAGGACAGGCCCACACGCTCGGCGATCTCGGCAATCGAAAGCGCCGCGTCCTCCTGCAGAAGCTCCAGGATGCGCAAGTCGACGGCGTCGAGCTCGACGGACAAAGTTTCCTCCGGGCGCTGGCTGGGCGGGCGATTTTGCTACTAATGCGCCGCAGGGCCCCTCGCTGCAAGGCAAAGGGGGCCCAAGAAGAAAGGAACTTGCGGGGAGGTGGTGGTGGCGGGTGGACTTGAACCACCTACCTTGGGGTTATGAATCCCACGCTCTAACCAGATGA
>DASPMA010000026.1:0-3563 GCA_035627335.1 Binatia bacterium | reverse complement strand
CGATATTTTGCTATAATGGCACTGCTTCACGACTAATTCACAGCGCCGCAGGGCAGATGCCGCCAATTTCTCCCGCCGAACTGGACGATTTCGACCACAAGATCCTCATAGAACTTGAACGGGACGGCGTCCTCACCGCCGCTGCTCTCTCCGAACGCGTCGGCCTTTCCCCTTCCGCCTGCCACCGCCGCGTCAAAGCCATGGAAGCCGCCGGCGTCATCGAAGGCTACGCGGCCATACTCTCGGAAAAGGCGCTCGGCCGCAGCTCGACCGTGTTCGTCGCGGTCACGCTGGAGGACCAGCGCCGCGAGACCATGGCCAAGTTCGAGCGCGCCGTCGCGCAATGCCGCGACGTGCAGGACTGCCATCTGATGACAGGCGAAAGCGACTATCTCCTGCGCATCGTCATCGCCGACGATGACCGCTACGAACGCATCCACCAGGAGACGCTCTCACGTCTTCCCGGCGTCCGCCGGCTGGTCAGCAACTTCACCATCCGCACCGTGTTCAGGCGCGCGGCGAGCGTGGCGCACTAACGGCTCTTGTAGACGTTAACGACAAACCGTTCGACGAAGCCGAGTTTGGTATAGAGCCGCTCGGCGTCCGACCCGCGCATGACCTGCAGGCAAACCATTTTGCCGGCCGGTGCGGCGGCGCAGACTCGGGCCAACAAGTACGAACTGAGCCCTTGCTTTCGCAGCGCAGCCGGCGTCGCCACGGCATAAATCCCGATCGCGTCGCCACTGTCGACGGTAAGCAGAATGGAGACCACCGCGCCGTCGCGCCGCAGGCAATAAAAACTCTGACCGCGCAGCGGAAAGGCGCGAACATTCTTGTCCCACATCCACGCAAGCAATTCGCCATAATCGCCGGGCTCGGCAAATCCCGCCGCTTGCGCTTCCGTGAAGGCGCGCAACCCCGCTTCGTCCGCAACCCGATCGATCGTCAGCCCCTGGGGCGCGGCCGGCTGCTGCGCGACGCTCGCGGGAAGGCTCATATGCGTCAGCCGATAGGCCAATCCCGCGAACACATCCGCGCCGGGATCAGCCCAGGGCGGGGCGAACACAAATGCCGCCCTCTCGCGCGCACGCCCAGCCACGGCCGCCTCATGCAGCATGGCAATCTGAAACGCGGGCACATCTCCGTGGATAACGTCAAAGCCGTCGCACGGCGTCAGCGCGCCGCGTTGCGCCTCCAAAAAGCGCCGATGATTGGCGTACAGAGCACGGTCCGCGTCGGTCATGCGCCAGGATACGCCGCAGCGCCCCGCGCGGCGCGCCGCAATCGGACCTTCTCATCGGACACGCGGCCCCGTCCTTTTCAAGCAGGGGGCGTGCAACCCCGCCTCATGCCAGGCGTCCTATCTCTGCCGCGCGAAACATTAGAATTAGCAAGCTTCGCGCGCGCGCCGTCTTTCCCTTCACCGCGCGACTGTGCTTGAACGAAGGCGCGAGGAAACCATGTCCGATCCCGTTGTTATCCCGGTTCCCGAAGAATGGGCCAAGCGCGCTTATGTCGACGATGTCGGATATCGCGCGATGCACGCCGCGGCCATCGCCGATCCAGAGGCGTTCTGGGGCAAGCACGGCCTCCGGCTCGACTGGATCAAGCCGTACACGAAGGTGAAGGACACCAGCTTCGATAAGGAGGACTTCCACATTCGCTGGTATGAGGACGGCGTCCTCAACGTCTCTGCCAATTGCATCGACCGCCATTTGGAGAAGCGCGGCGATCAGGTCGCCATCATCTGGGAAGGCGACGATCCCGATCAGTCGCTATCTATTACCTACAAGCAATTGCACGCCGAAGTCTGCCGCTTCGCTAACGTGCTAAAGACGCGCGGCGTTCAGAAAGGCGACCGCGTCACCATCTACATGCCGATGATCCCCGAAACGGCGTACGCTATGCTCGCATGCACGCGGATCGGCGCCATTCATTCCGTTGTCTTCGGCGGTTTCTCGCCCGACAGCCTGTACAACCGCATCAAGGATTGCGAGTCAAAGCTCATCATCACCGCCGACGAAGGCGTGCGCGGCGGCAAGATCATTCCGCTGAAGCAGAACGTCGACGAGGCCCTCGAACAAGCCTCGGGCGTGGAGACGGTGATCGTCGTCACGCGCACCGGCGCCGGCGTGCCCATGCAAGAGAACCGCGACGTTCTCTACGAAGACGCCGCCGCCCAAGTCAGCGCCGAATGCCCGCCCGAGCCGATGGGCGCGGAAGATCCGATGTTCATCCTCTACACGTCGGGCTCCACTGGCAAACCAAAGGGCGTGCTGCACACAGCGGGGGGTTATCTCGTTTACGCGGCAATGACGCACCAATACGTGTTCGATTATCGCGACGGCGACATCTATTGGTGCACCGCCGATGTCGGCTGGGTCACCGGCCACACCTACATCGTCTATGGTCCGCTCGCGAACGGCGCGACCACGCTCATGTTCGAAGGCGTTCCGAACTACCCGACCAATTCGCGCTTCTGGGAGGTCATCGACAAGCACAAGGTCAACATCTTCTACACCGCGCCGACCGCCATACGCGCGCTGATGCGCGATGGCGAAGCGCCGGTGAAGTCATCTTCGCGCGCCAGCTTGCGCCTCATCGGCACGGTCGGCGAACCTATCAATCCGGAAGCATGGCTTTGGTACTATCGCACCGTGGGCGATTCGCGCTGCCCCGTTGTCGACACCTGGTGGCAAACTGAAACCGGCGCCGCGCTCATCACCAATCTCCCCGGCGCCACGGCGATGAAGCCCGGCAGCGCCACGCGGCCTTTCTTCGGCATCAAGCCGGCCCTGGTCGATGAAACCGGCAACTTCCTCGAAGGCGCCGCCAGCGGCAATCTCGTGCTGCTGGATTCCTGGCCCGGCCAGATGCGCACCGTGTACGGCGATCATCAGCGCTTCTTCGACACCTATTTCAGCCAGTATCCCGGCATGTATTTCACCGGCGACGGCTGCCGGCGTGACGAAGACGGCTATTACTGGATCACCGGCCGCGTCGACGACGTGCTCAATGTCAGCGGCCACCGCATCGGCACCGCCGAAATCGAAAGTGCGCTCGTCGCTGACACCAAAGTCGCCGAGGCCGCCGTCGTCGGCTATCCGCACGACATCAAGGGAACGGGCATCTATTGCTACGTCACGCTGAAGCAAGGCGTCACGCCAAGCGATGAGATGAAGCGCGAATTGATCCAGGTCGTGCGCCACGAGATCGGCCCGACCGCGACGCCCGACATCATCCAATGGGCGCCCGCCCTGCCGAAGACGCGCAGCGGCAAAATCATGCGCCGCATCCTCAGAAAGATCGCCGAAAACGATCTCTCCAATCTCGGCGATACGTCCACGCTGGCAGATCCCGCCGTCGTCGAAGACCTCGTCGCCAATCGCGCTGGCGCGTAAACTCATGCAACGCTAGGGGCGGTTGCGATGTCGGACCTCGCCGCCCAGCCACGCCGCCACATCAGCAGCGCCTATGTTGCAATGCTGGCCGTCGCCATGGTCGTCGGAGCCGGCATTTTCCGTTCTCCCTCACTCGTCGCCGAAGCCGCCGGCTCGCCCGCT
>DASPMA010000025.1:0-3685 GCA_035627335.1 Binatia bacterium | reverse complement strand
CGCGGCGCGCTCGATCCGCTGCTGGCGGGGACGTAATGCGCAAGCTCCGCGTCGCCGCCGTCCAATTGCGATCGGGCATCGAGCCGGCGGCGAACCGCGCTGCGGCGATTCCGTTCCTGCGCGAAGGCGCGGCCGCTGGCGCGCGGCTGATCGCGACGCCTGAGATGACGACGCGCTTGGACCGCGACCGTGAGCGGCTGTTCGCGGCGGTCGGGCCAGAGAAGGGTGATCCGGAGCTGGTTGCTTGGGGACGCGCCGCACAAGAGTTGGGCGTATATCTGTTGCTCGGTTCGGCGCCGATCGCGACCGGCGACGGCAAGGTGTTCAACCGGTCGTTCTTCTTCACGCCTGACGGAAAAATCGCGGCGCGATACGACAAGATCAATCTGTTCGACGTGACGCTGGGCGGGGGCGAGAACTACCGCGAGAGCGACACGGTCCAGGGCGGCGCGAACGCTGTGGTCGTCGAAGGGCCGATGGGTGCGAAGGTCGGATTGACGATTTGCTACGACGTGCGCTTTGCCGGGCTCTACAGCGCGCTGGCGCAGGCGGGCGCGGATATCATCGCTGTGCCGGCGGCGTTCACGGTGCCGACGGGGCAAGCGCATTGGGAAGTTTTGCTGCGCGCGCGAGCGATCGAGACGCACTGCTTCGTCATCGCGCCGGCGCAAGGCGGGCGGCATGAAGATGGGCGCTCGACCTGGGGCCATTCCATGATCATCGATCCATGGGGGAAGGTCTTGGCTGCACTCCCGCATGACGAACCGGGTTTCATCGTCGCCGATCTCGACCTAGATTCCGTTTCCGCCGCCCGCGCGAAAATTCCCGCGTGGCAAGGCGGGCGAGATTTCACGGGACCATGATCCGGTACGACCTCAAATGCGACAACGGCGATGAGTTCGACGCCTGGTTCGGATCGATCGCCGATTACGACAAGCAGGCGGAAGCCGGGTTGATCGAATGCCCGCACTGCGGCTCTACGCACGTGGAAAAAGCTCCGATGGCGCCCGCCGTGCGCACGTCGCGCAAGAAGGAAGCGCAGAAGGAGCGCGCTGTCGCGATGGCGATGGCGCAGAAGGTGCGCGAACACATCAAGGACAATTTCGACTATGTCGGCGACAAGTTCGCCGACGAAGCGCGCAAGATGCACACGGGCGAAACGGAAGAGCGCGCGATCTGGGGCGAAGCGACGCCGGAAGAAGCCCGAGAACTGGCGGAAGAGGGCATTCCGGCTTCTCCACTGCCGCCGGAGTTGGCGCCAACTCAGCCGAAAAAGTTGAATTGAAGCTGAGGCCGGGCGACTTAGTTTCGCCCTAAGGGCATGCGGTAGAGAAAGCGTCATGCGACGCGTCGTCTTCACCAGCCTGCTCTGCCTTGCCCTCGCGGGTTCAGCTTCGGCGAGCACGATGCAGCGTTTTTCCGGCGCCTGGGATTGGCGTTTCGAAACCAGCGCCTTCACAACCGATGGCGGCGAAGGCCCCTACTGGCTTGTTGGCGAAGGCCGTGTCTGGGAACAGCTCAACGCACCATTTGGGGATCGCGGGCCGTGGGGCAGGGCGCACATCGTGGTTGAAGGGACACTTTCAGCGCCCGGCCAATACGGCCACCTTGGCGCTTATTCGCGCCAGCTGCGCGTCACCCGCGTGATCGAGGCGCGCGCGCTTTCCACACGTGAAAGTTCCGCGCCATGAAGTTCATTGGACTAGTCCGTCCGGACTAGCTAAGCGGCAGACGCGGAAATACTTTGAATAAGTACACTATGGCCCAGCTCTGGGGAGAGTTGGTCGTGCGCTACCGGGTCGAGTACCTGACGGAATCCACCGAAGAAGAGACGGTGTGCGTCTCCATTGATGCGGACTGCGATCTCGCGACCGCGGAGTGGTTCGCGCGCGCCAGAGGCGCGGATGCGCGCAAGCGCCACAACGCCGATGGCTTCCAGATCCGCGATCTCACCGATCAGGGCCGCATCGTCGCGCTCGAGACGTTCCACGATCCGCTAAGCCGGCTTCGCACCGGCAATGAGGTAGTTCACTGAAACGTCGCTCGTGAGCGCCCAGCCACTGCCGAGCGGCTGATAGGTGACGCCGACGGGCGCGCGCCAAGTCAGCGCCGGCACGCCCGCGCGGATTTCCTCCGGCGTCACCAGTTTCTCGTAGTCATGCGCACCTTCCGGCGCCCATTTCAGAATGCGCTCGGCGCCGACAATGGCGAGTGCGCGCGCTTTCGCCGTGCGGTTGATGGTCGAGAGCACAAGCAGACCGCCAGGCTTCACGAGCGCCGAAGCAGCGGCAAGAAACGCCTTCACGTCGGCGACGTGTTCGACGATTTCAAGCGCGGCGATCAGATCGAAGCGTTCGCCTTTCTCAACGAGCGCTTCCGCCGTCATGCAGCGGTAGTCGATGTCCAGGCCTGCCTGGCCGGCATAGGCGCGCGCGGCGCCGATGGCTTCTTCGGAGGCATCGATCGCCGTGACCTTCGCGCCCATGCGCGCGAGCGGTGCTGAGACCAAGCCGCCGCCGCAGCCGAGGTCGAGCGCGTTGAGCCCAGCCAGTGGTCTGAGGCCTTCGGCGCTAAAATGTTCGGCGGCGAGATCGCGGATGTATTGCAGGCGCACCGGGTTCATTCGGTGGAGCGCGCCGAAGGGGCCTTTGGGATTCCACCACTCAGCCGCCAGCGCGCTGAACTTCTCAACTTCGGCGGGGTCGATAGTGCCGCTGGCCATACAAATGAAATCGAGACCAAAACGCTTCCGGGTCAAGCCGGTATCGCGCCGCAGCGGAGCATGGTAAGGGCCGATCAATAGCGTTTTCGGGTCCGGCAACAGCTTCCATGTCTCGTCTGGTGATGAAGTTCGGGGGCACGTCCGTAGGCGACGTGGACCGCATCGCCCGCGTCGCGCGCCTCGTCGCGGCCGAACGCAAGGCGGGGCTGGGGCTGGCGATCGTGGTCTCGGCCATGGCGGGCGAGACTGACAAGCTGGTGCAACTGGCGCATGGCGTTGGCGGCAAAGGTGGCAACGGCGCGCCGCTGGCCGCCGATCAGTTCGATGACGAGTACGACGTCGTCGTATCCTCGGGCGAACAGGTGACCACCGGCCTCTTAGCCCTAGCCCTCCGCCGCCTCGGCATTCCCGCACGCTCTTGGCAAAACTGGCAGATTCCGTTCCGCACCGACCGCGCGCACGCCAAAGCGCGTATCGCCGACATCAAGGCGGACGCGCTCGGCCCCTCGATCGATAGCGGCGTCGTCGCCGTCATCCCAGGCTTTCAGGGCATCACCGAAGACGGCCGCATCTCGACACTCGGCCGCGGCGGTTCGGATACGTCAGCAGTTGCAGTCGCCGCGGCGCTGAAAGCGATGCGCTGCGACATCTATACGGACGTGGACGGCGTCTACACCACTGACCCGCGCATTGTTTCCAAGGCGCGGCGCCTGGAAAAAATCTCCTACGAAGAAATGCTGGAGATGGCCTCGCTGGGCGCCAAGGTGCTGCAGACCCGTTCGGTCGAGATGGCCATGGCCCACCAGGTGCCAGTGCGGGTGCTGTCGAGTTTTGTCGAACCCGGCGAGGCCCCCGGACAGGGAACCATCGTCTGCGACGAGGATGAGATCATGGAACAGCGTATTGTCTCGGGCGTCGCCTTCAGCCGCGACGAAGCGAAGATCAGCCTCTTCGGCCTGCCCG
>DASPMA010000024.1:0-2668 GCA_035627335.1 Binatia bacterium | reverse complement strand
GCCTGGTACACCGCCGCCATGGCCTGCACGCCCAGCTTCACCGTCGCCGCGCGCTCGTGCTTCACGCCGACCGCAAAGCCCGGGCAGTCGACGAAATGCACGACCGGCAGATGGAATGTCTGCGCCACGTCCACGTGCTTGATCAGTTTGCGGCACACATCCGCCGTCCACGCGCCAGCGAGGAACATCGGATCGCCCGCCAGCACCGCGACGGCATAGCCGTCGATGCGCGCAAAACCGGTGATCAGCCCGCGTCCCCATTGCCGGCCCGTTTCGAAGAACGTGCCCGCGTCCACGCACGCTTCGACGATGCGCCGCATCTTGTAAGGCACGCGCCGGTCGCGCGGCACCACGTCGATCAATGTCTGATCGCGCCGGTCCGCGCGGTCGCCGTTCTCCACGCGCGCCGGCAGCTCATGCACCGAAGCGGGCAGGTAGGAGAGAAACCGCCGCGCCGCCGCGAACGCTTCCGCTTCGCTGGCGACGATGTCGTCGACAACTCCGTTTTTGCCGTTGATCTCGGCGCCGCCGAGTTCTTCCTTATTGACATCTTCGCCGATCGCCTTGGCCAGCGGCGGTCCGCCGACGAACACTTGGCTCAAGCCCTGCACCATCACGCTGTAATGGCTCGCCGAAACGCGCCCCGCGCCAAGGCCGGCACAAGGGCCCAGCGCCAAAGCCACCACCGGCACGCTGGCCATGTTGGCGACAACCCATTCCCATCCCGGCGTCTGCGGAATGTAGGTGCGCGGATCCTTCTCGAGCATTTTCACCGAGCCGCCGCCGCCCGTGCCGTCCACGAGCCGGATCAGCGGCATGCGATATTCATTCGCCATCTGCTCGGCGAACACGAGCTTCTGCCAGATGCCCGCGTCCGCCGCGCCGCCGCGAACGGAGAAGTCATCCGATTGCACGCAGACGGGCCGCCCGTCGATCGTCCCGCGTCCCACAACGAACGGCGTCGCGCGAAATGTCTCCAGCTGATTGTCCGCGCCATACTCAGCGCGCCCGGCGATCTTTCCTGTCTCGTGGAACGAGCCCGAATCCAGCAACGCATCGACGCGCTCGCGCGCAGTCAGCTTGCCCATCGCTTTCTGCCGTTCCACGCGCTCAGCGCCGCCCATCGCTTCAGCGAGCGCCTCGCGCTTGCGCAGCTCCTCGATCTCTTTTTCCCAGCCCATGCCCGTTCGCCTGCGTGGATTACGATTTCTTATGTAGCGGTGGGTTTGCTTTCGTGGCCTGCACCCCTCGATGCGCGCATCACGCTACCGACCTTCGCGTATCGACTGCAAGCGTTTGGGAACTCCGACCATTGTTGGTCGATTAGCTTGGCGCCCGGGCGCACGCCCCGCACTCCTTTAGTCGCGATGTCCGAACCCGATCAGAAAATCGACGTCAGGGACCGGCCCGTTGTGTTGCTGGTCGAAGATGAAGTCATGATCCGCTGGGCGGTAGCGGAGGCGCTGCGCGCGGACGGAATGCTTGTCGTGGAAGCTTCGAACGCCGGTGAAGCAATCGACGCCGTGATGGGCGGCATTAGACCGGACATCCTTTTTACCGATGTGCGCATGCCCGGCCATCTGGACGGCATCCAACTCGCCGCTTTTCTCGAAGCGTCCCTGCCTGGCCTCGAGGTCATCATCGCTTCGGCGTATTTTCAACGCGAAGATTTGAAGTTCCACGTCAATTTCGTTTCGAAACCGTACGATCCAAAGAACGTTGCGAAGAAGATCGCTGACGCTCTGAAGGCCTGAATGGACGTCGTTATCAGCAGTCCTGCCGTCCTACTCCTCGAGCACGACATCACCATCCGATATCCGCTCGCCGAATATCTGCGCGAGTGCGGCTACAAAGTGTTCGAAGCCAGCAGCGCCGAAGACGCCGGTCAGGTTCTCGGTGCGCTGGCATCGGGCCTCACCGCAGCCGTCATGAATCTCCACTCGCTTTCCGATGCAAACAGCTTCGACTTCGCCAAGCGTATTCGGGCCGAGCAAACGACTGCGCAGATATTCATCGTCGGAACAGCAGATGCAGCCGCCGATCGCGTCGCCCGTCTCTGCTACGCCGCCGATCCCACTCGATCGCGAGAGCAGCACAAGCAGCATCTCCTGGATCACCTCATGCAGCTGCACGCCGAGACGCTTCTCAAAAATTAACGTGCGCCGATCGGATAGTTGGGTGTGACCTGGGGCACGGGCGGGCGCGGCGAGCAGGCTTACCTTGCTCTTTAAAGGAAGGCCAAGCGCCTAAGGACCATTCGCAATGACGAAACTCTACGCCCTCATCGCCGCCAGCGCGGTCTTCGCGCCCATTGCCTTCGCCGTGCTCGGCCAAGCCGTGCAGATCGTCGCGTAACCGCCCCAGAGGCCGTCCTTGACGGTCCGTCCCGGCGCTTTTGGTCGTCTAGAAGAGATTTTTTTTAGCTGAAGCCGCCGCCGGCGAGACGCGGTCCAACAGATCACACTGCCATATTGTCGATCAGCCGCGTCTTGCCCAGCCAGGCCGCGGCCAGAATGCGCGCGCGCGTGAGATCGTTCACCGGCGCCAGGGTCTCCGCATCACGGATTGCAACGTAGTCGACACTGGAGAATCCGGCCGCGATTAGATGGCGCTTGGCTTCTTCTTCCGCCTCATCGATCGGCTCGCCTGCATAAATCTCTTTGATGGC
>DASPMA010000023.1:0-4365 GCA_035627335.1 Binatia bacterium | reverse complement strand
GCGCTTGCCGTTACGGTCGCCGCCCTGGCGACAGCGACTTGGCTCGCCCCCTACATGGCGCGCCGCACGCCTCCCCCGCTTGCGAGCAAGGTTGCCGAACCTCGCACGGTCCCGGCGCCCTCCCTCACCGAAGACACTCTCCTCATCACCGCCGAGCAGCCCGCAGCCCCGGCGCCGCGTCCGCGGCGCACTCGCCGCAGCGTTCCCCTTGACGCAAATCCGGGGGACGACAGCGAGGACTACGAAGTCCTCTCCGTCAACGAACTCGACGCCATCTCGCAAGCCCGCGACTGACGCCCTCGCGGCCGCGCAGCCGAAAAGGCCGCCCGCTTGCACGCGCGCGTCAAGCTGCTAACCACCCGCCTGCAACGCGAAAGGTGAGCAATGGCCAAGATCAAGGTGGACAACCCGGTCGTCGAACTCGACGGCGATGAGATGACCCGGATCATCTGGGCGCTCATCAAGGAACGCCTGGTCCTTCCCTATCTCGACATCGACCTCAAATATTTCGATCTCGGCGTCGAGCATCGCGACGCAACCGAAGACAAAGTCACCGTCGATGCGGCTAACGCCATCAAGCAATACGGCGTCGGCGTCAAATGCGCGACCATCACGCCCGACGAAGCGCGCGTGAAGGAGTTCGGACTCAAGAAGATGTGGAAGTCGCCAAACGGCACGATCCGCAACATTTTGGGCGGCGTCATTTTCCGCGAACCGATCATTATGAAGAACGTGCCGCGTCTCGTGCCTGGATGGACGCAGCCCATCGTCGTCGGCCGTCACGCTTTCGGCGACCAGTACCGCGCCACCGATTTCGTCTATCCGGGCAAAGGCACGCTCACGATCAAGTTCGTCGGCGAAGACGGCGCGACGATCGAGCACGAAGTGTTCAAAGCCCCCGGCGGGGGCGTCGCCATGGCGATGTACAATCTCGATGAGAGCATCAAGGAATTCGCCCGCGCGTCCTTCAATTATGGCCTGATCAAGAACTACCCGGTCTACCTTTCAACCAAGAACACCATCCTCAAAGCCTATGACGGCCGCTTCAAGGACATCTTCCAGGCTGTCTTCGACGCCGAGTTCAAAACCGAGTTCGAGAAGCGCAAACTGGTCTACGAGCACCGCTTGATCGACGACCTGGTCGCCTCCGCGCTCAAATGGTCCGGCGGCTTCGTCTGGGCTTGCAAGAATTACGACGGCGATGTGCAGTCGGACATGGTCGCGCAAGGCTTCGGCTCGCTTGGCCTGATGACCAGCGTCCTCCTCACGCCTGACGGCAAGACGATGGAAGCGGAAGCGGCGCACGGTACCGTGACGCGCCATTATCGCCAGCATCAGAAAGGCGAACCGACTTCGACCAATTCCGTCGCTTCGATTTTCGCCTGGACACGCGGCCTCGCCCATCGCGGCAAGCTCGACAACAATCAGAAGCTCATCGATTACGCATTGCTGTTGGAGAAAATCGTGGTCGATACCGTCGAGAGCGGCCAGATGACCAAGGATCTGGCGCTGCTCGTGGGCGACACACAGAAATGGCTCAGCACCGAAGGCTTCCTCGACGCGGTCGGCGACAATCTCGACCGCGCCATGAGCAAGGCTGCGTGACGGCGCGGCGCCGCGCCTCCCTCACGGGATCGTGGAGCGGCGCCTACCGCTTTCCGAACGATGCGCAGCCGGAAGTCGTGTTCAACGCGCAGATTGAGGAAGTCGGCGGAGCCTTCACCGGCGCCTTGCAAGAACCTAACGTCTATGGCCGCACGTCCGGGGACGTCATCACCTCCGACATCGAAGGCGTGCGCACAGGTCAATCCGT
Source organism: Binatia bacterium (assembly GCA_035627335.1). GTDB lineage: Bacteria > Pseudomonadota > Alphaproteobacteria > Caulobacterales > Aquidulcibacteraceae > Vitreimonas. The sequence goes on along the minus strand of DASPMA010000023.1, from coordinate 2,552 downwards.
GACCTTTACAAAATTTTACGACGGCAGCGGCGGCATGGCGCACGCCGTGCGCTACGAAGGCACAGCCGACGCAAATCTCGCCCGCATCGTCGGAAAGTGGTCGATCCCGCGAGATTGGTCCGGCGCCTTCTTCATGGTGCGCGACGATGGCGCCGAGGAAGCTGCGGTCGAGCGCGCTGAAAGCACGGAAACCTAGCCATGGCCTTCACCATCCGAGACCTGCTGCCCGAAGACCGTCCCGCCTGGGAAGGCTTGTGGGCCGGCTATCTCGATTTTTATGAAGCGCCGATGGACGCAGTGGTGATGGAAGTCACCTGGTCGCGCATGCTCGACCCGAACGAGCCGATGATGTGCCTGGTCGCCAAGGATGCCGGCACGCATGAACTCATCGGTTTCGTGCATTGCGTCTTCCATCGCGGCACCTGGGCCATCAACGACTTCTGCTACCTCGAAGACCTGTTCGTCGCGCCGCAAGCGCGCAAGCAAGGCGTCGGCCGCGCCCTGATCGAAGCCGTCTACGCCCGCGCCGACGCAAAGAAATGCGCGCGCGTCTATTGGCTCACCCACGAAAGCAACACGACCGCACGCAAACTCTACGACCAGGTCGCCGAAAACCGCGGCTTCATCCAATACAGGCGCGGCTAAAGGAGCGCGGGTCTTCAGACCCGCTCGTTGCCGCACTGTCAGGATGAAGCGCCAATGCGGGTCTGAAGACCCGCGCTCCTTTAATCCCTAAACGTCGGCGTCGGCCGCCACGGATACGGTTGCGGCATATCCGTCGACACGCGATCAGGATACTTCGCCGGCCGCTTTTCCAAGAACGACGTCACGCCTTCCTTAGCATCCTCGGATTGCCCCCGCGCCACCATCAGCCGGCTTTCCAGCCGATGCGCTTCCATCGGATGGCCCGCATCGAGCATGTCCAACATCATCCGCCGCGCCAACGCGACCGACACGGGCGCGGTGTTGTCGGCAATCTCACGCGCCAATGCCTGCGCCGCCGGCAACAACTCGCCCGGCGCATGCAGCGAACGCACCAACCCGCGCTCGTGCGCTTCTTCGCTCGTGAACACGCGCCCCGTCATCGTCCATTCAAGCGCCGTCGACACGCCCACCAACCGCGGCAGGAAATACGACGACAACGTTTCCGGCACGATGCCGCGCCGCGCGAAGACGAACCCGATCTTCGCGCCGGGTACAGCGAGCCGAATGTCCATCGGCAACGTCATCGTCGCGCCGACGCCAACCGCCGCACCGTTGATCGCCGCGATCACGGGCTTCAGGCTCTCATAGATGCGAATGCCAACCTGCCCGCCGCCGTCACGCGCACGATCGGGATCAAACTTGCCCCCGCCGCGCGCCGCCAGCCGCTTCTCGTAATCGAACGTATCGCCCGCGCTCGCCAAGTCCGCGCCCGCGCAAAACGCGCGTCCCTCGCCCGTCACGATCACCGCGCGCACGTCGTCGTTCGCATCGGTCTCATCGAACCCGGCGATCATGTCGCGCACCATCTGGTCGGTGAACGCGTTCATCCGGTCCGGCCGATTCAGCGTCATCGTCGCGATGTTGTCGGCGATTTCGAGTTTGATCGTTTCGTAGGTCATACGAAAAGGCAGTAAGGCAATAGGGCAATAAGGCAATATGTCGGGCCAACGTCGCCATATTGCCCGATACCCTATTGCCCTATTTCCTCAGAGTCGCAGCAACTCCACCTCCGCCGCCTGATACGGGTCGAGCCGGTACATCAGCTGGCGATAGACCGCGACCAGCGACCCCGCGCCCCAATCCTCGATCAGTTCGGCATCGTCACGTTCGCGCGCCTGCCAGCGCGAGCCGTCTTCGCAAATCAGCACCTGACCGCGCCCGAGCACGGCGTCGATCGTCGAGACAACGCCCGACTGCGCGCCCGCGCCTAATCCGACTCGGAACACAGAGAGAATCGCGTCACGTTGCGTCTCATTGAGGCGGCCCCAATCGAGCCGCTCGAAAAGCTCTGGCCCAAGATAAGCGGCCAGCGCGTCGTTCTGCGTCATGTTTGTCCCCCAGACCCGAATCGACTCGCCCAAAAAAGATTGATTTGGTTTCGGAGACGTTACTGCGTGTTGATGGGTTCGGAGCGCGAGCCTTCAGGCTCGCAATGCGCGGGCGTCAGATCGAAGCGAGCCTGAAAGCTCGCGGTCCGAACCTACAACGGCAAGCGCCAAATCAAATCGCGGTCGCCAGTGTTGCCAACCATGAACTTCCACTCGCTGTAATCTTGGAAGCCGTGCCGGCGATAGAAACGCTGCGCGCGATGGTTCTCTTCCCAGACGCTGAGATAAACCGCCGACGCGCCCTTGCCGCGCAGCCATGCAACGCAATCGCGCATCAGTTCATCGGCAACGCCCGCGCCTTTCATGCTCTCGTCGACATAGAGCCGATAAAGCTCCATGCCCTTCGCATCATCGACCGGCATGTCGAGCGGCCCCATCATGCAATAGCCAACGATCTCGCCGTCGCGCAGCGCAAGGCGATAGCGCACTTCGGGATCGGCGATCTCCGCGCGCTGTATT
>DASPMA010000022.1:0-11634 GCA_035627335.1 Binatia bacterium | reverse complement strand
CAACACTTCGATTTCCGAATCGACGACCGCCGTCGTCGGCGTGCCTTGCACCATTGACTGCTCGGGACCGACCACCTGGCTCTCGCGCGGGTTGATCATCAGCGAGGCTGTCGCCGTGTATTCGCGCGGCTGCGCCAAAAGCAGGATCAGCACAGCGGCAAACACAAGCGCGCCTGCGGCCGCAATGATGCGCCAACGCCGCATCATCACGGCGATCATGGCCTGCAGGTCCAGTCCCTCGTTCGCCGGAACATACTCGACCGGGGCGGCGTGGACCGGAATCTTTGCGGGAAGGTTCATGCTGGCGCCCCGTTTCTGCTGGCGCGGTGGATGACAAACGCGCACGCGCACGCGCGTGCGTCATTCTGCGCCGCGCGTGACGGGGAAAACGTTAGGTGCCACAGGCTGTTCCGACATTTGTTGGCTGTAAGGCAGTGCGTCATGCGCAACGGCTCCTGGTCATGACGCTTGCTCAGAACAGCCGCTCGGGGATGCGTACGGTTTCGCCCGGCTGAATCATCGTTGAACTAGTCAGCGGATAGGATTCCTCGCCGGTTTGACCCGGCCGCTGCACAAACACCCGGCGCGAATTCGCGCGATATGTGAATCCACCCGCGGTCGCGACGGCCCCCATCACGGTCATTCCCGGAGAGTAGGGATAGGCGCCTGGCCGGTTGACCTCGCCCAGGATGTAGAATGGCCGGTATTGTGCAATCTCGACGCTTACGATCGGATCGCGCACGTAACCGTTGCGGAGTTGCTCGCTCAGCTGATTCGTGAACTCGGGCACCGTTTGACCGGCGACTTCGATTTCGCCAACCAGCGGATAAGAGATGCGGCCCTGCGTCCCGACCGTGAATTCACCGGTCAATTCCTCCCGGTTGAACACAGAAACACGCAGTTTATCGCCCGGCCCTAGACGATACTCAGTTGTCTGCGGCAAAGGATCGACGGAACCTTGCGGCGTTGCCGGCGCTCCGACGGCGCAAGCGGAAAGACTGATGGCGAACGCAATGAGCGCGAGCGCGCGTGGTGCGAACCGTGCGAACATGGCAATCCTCTCAAAAGCTCCGCGCGCCCCGCGCGGGCATCTAGAGCGCAGGTGATGCGCATCAATGGTAATGGGCTATTCCCGCCGTCGGTTCCGTGGGAGGCAACGAATCTCTTGTACGAAACGCCGAGAAGGATGCGATTGACGATGAAGCGTGATCTGGATGTGAGAGGCTGGCGGTGAGGCGCGCGCGACATTCACCCGGCTTGGCGGTGTTGTACGGATCACTCGCCTGGGCCGCGCCGACGGCGGCGTTGGCCGAAGAGGAAGTCATCGTTACGGCAGAACGGCGCGAGCAAGCGATCGCTGACGAAGGAAGTTCCGTCTCCGTGCTAATGCGCGGCGAGCTGCAGCGCGTCGGGGCTCATCACCCCGTGGAAGCCCTGAACAGGGTTCCCGGCGTTAGCTATCATCGCGGTTCTGGCGTGGAGAATTTGCCCGCCATTCGGTCTCCCGTCCTGAATGGCGGCGCGGGAGCGGGCTCCTTCCTGGTGCTCGAAGATGGCGTGCCGGTGCGCGCGGCCCCTTTTGCCAACATCAACCAGATTTACGAGACCAACCTCGAATTTGCCGAGAGGCTCGAGGTCATTCGCGGTCCCGGAACAGTCGTTCACGGATCGAATGCGGTGCATGGCGTTGTCAATGTGATAACGCCGGGCGCGGAGGAACGCTCGCTGCAGCTTGAAGCAGAGGCCGGCAGCTTCGGTCGCGCACGCGCTTCCCTGCTGTCGCAAGCTCATGGATGGGTGGGAGCCTTTGCCGCCACGAACGAAGACGGCTGGCGCGATAACGCCGGGCTCGATCTGCAAAAGCTGCTTCTGGGTTGGCAGGGCGCCGCGGGCGGCTGGGACATGCGGCTTCGCGCCTCGGCATCCAACCTTGAACAGGAAACAGCCGGCTTTGTGATTGGTGCGGATGCGTACGACAACGGCGATCTCGCGCGCGCCAACCTCAATCCCGAGGCTTTCCGCGACAGTCAGATCGTCCGCGCCGCGCTGACCGCATCGCGTCGCGTCGGCGATCTCGAAATGACGCTGACGCCATTCGCACGCCACATCGAGACAGATCTGCTGCTGCACTTCTTCCCCTCGAAGGCCCTGGAGGAGACGGTGCAGTCAGGCGCCGGCGTGCAATCCTCATTCGCCTGGGATTTGCCAGCTTGGCGTTTCCTCGCCGGCGTCGATCTCGACCGCAGCACCATGAGTCTCACTGAAACGCAGTCGATCCCGACGGTCGGCACATTTCCGCAAGGGGTCCATTACGATTACGACGTGAGCGCCTTTACGCGCGCCGCGTATGCACAGGCCACGTGGCGCCCGAACGAGGATTGGTCGTTGACCTTCGGCGCCCGCGGCGAGCGGATTGATTACGAATACGACAATCAGGCATCCGACGGCGGCTTCGGCCGCTTCTTGCGCGCGCCTGATCGCGAGGACAGCTTTTCCGTCCGGACGGCGCGCATGAATGTCGTGCGGCACTTCGATGGCGGCGCTGTCGCGTACGCCAATTACACAACCGGCGCCCGCCCGCCTCAGGCGACCGATCTCTATTCGCTCCAGATCACGCAAACGCCCGGCGAGCAGGACGTTGAGGACATTGCTTCCGCCGAGGTGGGCGTGCGCCTGCCGGTCGGCGATGCTTATGTCGGCCTCGTCATCTACGACATGCACAAGCGTCACGGCAGCTTTCGCAACGCCAATGGCCTCACTGTTACCGATACGCGCACCCAGCATCGCGGTATCGAGCTGGAGTTTGACGCACCATTGTTAACCGGCCTTAGCCTTTCAGGCTGGGTGAGCTACGCAGACCATACCTACGACTTCGATAGCCCGGCTGACGATATTGCCAATGGCGCCCGGATCGAGTCCGCACCGGAGTGGACGACTTCGTTGCAGCTCCTTTGGCGCCCGTCGACGACAGCCGAACTCGAACTCGGTTGGCATCACGTTGGCGACTATATCACCGAAGCGTCTGGTGAGCATGCGTACCAAGGCCACGATATCCTCTCGCTGCGCGGCGCGTGGGACGTGACTGCGAATGCGGAGTTGTTCGCGAGCGTACGCAATCTCACCAACACCGATTATGCCGAGCGCGCCGATTTTGCATTCGGCAACGATCGTTACTTTCCTGGTGAGGATCGTGCGTTTTCACTCGGCGTTAGGATTATCCGGTAGCCCCGTGCGCTTGTTTTGCAACAAGGTTCCATTTGCACGTCTTGCTAAGCATCGACCTTTACGGGAAGTAAGCAGAACTGCCGTACACCTAAGCGTTGGCGAACGCGAGTTTGGTGGGCATGAGCTTCCTCGAAAGCCTAAAACGTCAAGTCGCGCGCTTCAGCGCGCACGGCATACGTGGCCGCGTCGTCATGTTCGCTCTGGCGGCGGCCGTCACGCCGTTCTGCGTTCTTGTGTATGTCAGCGCGCAGTCAGACATCTCCGCTAAAATATTAACCATCATCGCGCTCGCACTGGCGATGGCTTCATACATTTGTCTTTTGGCAAGCCTGCGGCCTGTCGCAGACCTCGCTGCATTGCTGGACCAGCACGCGGGTGACGATCGCGCCAGGGACGAGCGCGTTCTCGACGACCATCAGCGCCTCATCAGCAACGTTCAGACGTTAGCGACCAAGCTCGCGGTCACGCAGCGAAAGGTCAACGCGAATCCGATTACGGGCCTGCCAGGGCGCGATTATCTGCTCGGCGCGATTGGCGACGAATTGAAGGCGCGCCCTGATGCGGCTTTGCTCGGACTCATTCGCGTCGCGAACCACGATCATCTGCTGGCCTTCAATCCCGCTGCCGCCGAGGCGATGCTGATTGCACTGAGCAAGCGGCTCGTGAACGCAATCAGCAGCAACCGGCCGCTCGCGCACGTCGACCGCGACTGCTTCGCCGTCTGGTTCGGCGCCGTCGGCGATGCGAAACGCTCCGCCGCGGAGCTTGAAGCGATTGGCTACGTGCTCATGCAGGAACTGGAAATCGACGGCTTCACGCTGACGCCGGACATTCAGATCGGTTCGGCGCTGCATCCAATCGATGCGGACGAGCCAGGAAACCTCCTGAGCCGGGCTTTCGTCTCGCTTGCGCGGCCGCAACGCACCGTCGATGGCGCCATAGCCTTCTTCGCGCGGCCCACCGCAGAGGAAGCGCGGCAACGCTTCTCGCTCGAACAGGATTTGCGTCACGCTATCCGGCGCAATGAACTCGTGTTGCATTATCAACCGGTAGTCGATCTGGCGATGGGCCGCGTTGTCGGCGCCGAGGCTCTGCTGCGCTGGTGCTCCGGCTCACATGAATGGGCCAAGCCTTCCGAGGTTGTGAGCGTGCTTGAAGAGAGCGGTCTCGTCCATGAGATCGGTCTTTGGACGTTGAACGCGGCGTGCCGGAACCTGCGCGTGTGGCGAGAAAGCGGACTCGCCGATCTGAAAGTAGCGGTGAATCTCTCGGTGCATCAGTTGCGCGATCGCGCCTTGTTGACAGCGCTGACGCGCACGATCGCCGCACACGGCCTATCGCCGTCGAACATCGAGCTGGAACTCACCGAAACGGCCGCAATGGAGGACGCCGCGCGCACGCACGCCCTGTTCGAGCAGCTGCGAGAAGCTGGCTTCTCGCTCGCCCTGGACGACTTCGGCAGCGGCTATTCCAGCCTGGCCTATCTTCGCCGCCTGCCGTTCCAGAAGCTGAAGATCGATCGCGAATTCGTCACCCATGTCGACCAGCGCGCCGATAGCCGCGCCATTTGCAAGGCGCTAATCGATCTCACCGCGGGTCTCGAGCTTTCCGTGCTCGCCGAAGGCGTGGAACGTGCGGAGGAAGTGGAGACATTGCGTGCGATGGGGTGCTCCACCTTCCAAGGTTACTATTTCTCGCGCCCGCTGCCGCCGGAAGATTTTCTGAAGACGGTCACCGATGCCGATTGGCAAGCGCGCGCGATGTCGCGCGTGCATCGCGACCGCGACGAATTGAGGAGACGTCTTACATGAAAAGCTCCGTCCGCCTCGCGATGATCGCGATCGCTGTCGGCTTGGCCGGCGCTTGCTCGCACTTGCCGGAAATGCCGCCAATGCCGAGCATCGGCGCCCGGCCCGAAGCCACTCCCGGCCTGTCGCCGCGCGACCGCGTGCGCCTTGCTGTCGAGCTTCTCGATGGCGGCGATGAGCAACGCGCAGAACTCGAGCTTCGCGCGGCGCTCGAGGAGCAGCCTAACAACGGCGCGGCGCAACGGTTGCTGCAGCAGATTACCGAGGATCCACGCGCGCTACTGACGGCCACGCCGCGCCCGTACACGGTGCGTCAGGGCGATTCCATGTCGGCCCTCGCCGAGCGTTATCTGGGTGATGCCCTCATGTTCTATGCGCTTGCGCGATACAACGATCTTGAAGCGCCGAACCAGCTTTCAGCCGGGCAGCGCTTGATGATCCCGATGCGTCCGGGAGTGATCGCTGCATCGGCCCCGCCCAACGATGCCGCTGCGCCGCCGGCTTCGACGGCGGCATTGCCGTTGCGCACGGGCGACCCGGAACGGGCAAACCAGCTTCGCCTGCAGGGGTTGCAACAGCTGAACGCCGGCAACGTCGATAGCGCGATCTCGCTTTTGCGCCAGGCGCAATCGCTCGATGCAGGCAATCCCGCCATCCAACGCGATCTCGATCGCGCGCTTCGTTTGCAAGCGGCGCTCGGCAGCGGGCGGGGCTAACCCAAACCGCACCTTAACTCGTCTGCGCTAGCGTTGGCGCTGGCGGAAACCAGCGCCCGGGAGACTGCTGCTGTGAAGATCGTGGGTCGGTACCAGATCCAAGCGCGCATTGGCCAAGGCGCAATGGCCAATGTGTACCGCGCGTTCGACCCGGATATTAACCGCGTGCTTGCCATAAAGGTGCTCAAGCGCGAGTACTGCCGCAATCCGCAATTCGCGTCCCGGTTCTTACGAGAAGCCCGCGCAGCGGGAGCGCTGTCTCACCCGAACATCGTCACGATCTACGATGTCGGCGAGATCGAAGGGTTTCCCTACATTGCGATGGAGTTGCTCGAGGGCCAGCCGCTCGACGCGGTCGCCGCGCGCGTCGGCCGTTTCCCGATTGCGGACGTCATCGAGATCGGCTGCCAGCTCGCCGATGCGCTGCGCTACGCGCACGAACAGGGTGTTGTGCACCGTGACATCAAGCCGTCCAACATCTGGCTCGGCAAGGACGGGCGCTCCATCAAACTCTTGGACTTCGGCATCGCGCGCCTCGAACAAAGCGCAGCGGAAGAGCAAGCCGAGGTCGTCAAGACGCAGATCGGCCAGGTTGTCGGCACGCCGCGCTACATGAGCCCCGAGCAGGCGCTCGGCCGGGAGACGGACGGCCGCTCCGATCTCTTCTCCGTGGGCGTTGTTCTCTACGAGCTCATCACCGGGCGCCCCGCCTTCGACGGGTCGAGCGCGGCAACGCTCGCGCTGCAAATCACGCAGAAGGACCCCGCGCCGATCGACGTGCCGGATTGCCCGCGCGGCCTCCAGTTCGTCGTCGAAAAGCTGCTCTCCAAGCGCCCGGAAAAGCGCTTCGCGAGCGACGCGCATTTGCTCGAAGCGCTTCAGCGCGAGAAACAAGCTTACGCCGCCATGCTCGCGGAGGGGGGGCGGCGCCGCTTGCCGCTGCCGGCCAAGCTCGCGCTTGGCACGACCGCTATCACCGCCGCCGTGCTTGCGATCGGCGTCAGCCTCGTCATCGAAAAGCAGTACGATGCAATGGAGCGTGTAGCACTTGCCTCGGGATCCTCGATCGTCTCGTTCGTCGCTGCGAACGCCGCCTTGCCGGCGGCCGAGAACCTTGCCCTTCCACCCGAACAGCGTGACTGGCTGCCCGCGCAGGCTTTCGTCAACAACGCGTCCAGCGATCCCAACGTCACGCAAATGCTCGTGGTCGACCACGAGGGCGTAATCCGCGCGGCTAGCTCCGGCGACCTGGTTGGCGCACGCTACATTCCTCCCGCCGGCCAACGCATCGTCCGCGACCGCCCCAACATATCGGTCACAACCGTGCGCTTCTCCAATGGCGAGCGCAGTTTCCGCTTCGCCCGTCCGATTGAATACGCCGGCCGCCAGGTCGGGCTCGTCGATGTCAGTCTGCGCCGTACCGAACTCGAATCCGCCTTGTTCCTCACGACGGGACTGCTGCTCTCGCTCGTTGCGGTGATGCTTGCGGTGGTCGCCGCGCTCACCATCGGCGCCGCCCAGCTCGTGTTGCGCCCGTTGCGTCGGCTCAAGGCGGCCTTTGACGACGCCGCCCACGGCAATCTCGATTTCCGCATCTCGCATCGTCAGCGCGACGAGTTCGGCGACCTGTTCAACGCCTTCAACGCATTCGCCGGATCGGTGCAGAAGCGTCTCGAAGGCGCAGGCGCGGTCCAAGCCCCGGCGGGCTCGCTCGAAGCCACCACTATCTCCATGCCTGCCAACGATGATCAGCCGTCGGCACAGAAAGGTCCGCAATGGTCACGCTGAGACTGTTCCACAGCGCCAATCCCTTCCAGGCGATCGAAAGCCGCGTCCTCGGCGAGGGTGAGATCGCCGTCGGCCGCGATCCCGCCGCGGACTGGCACATCGAGGACGCCGCGTGCGAACTCTCGCGCCGCCACTGCGCAATCCACGTCAGCGACGACGGCGTTCGAGTGCGCGACATGAGCGCCAACGGCGTGTTCGTCGGCGTCGCGCGCCAGCGCATCGCGAAGGACTTCTACACGCAAGTCGCTTTCGAAGAGCCCATCCATCTGGGTCAATACATGATCGTGGCGGGTGAGGGCGTTCCCGCCGCAGCCAACGAAAACAATGCGTCGATCGACGCGCCATTCCATTCGCCGATCCTGCAGGAGCCGGAAATCTCCGCCTCCGCCTTTGCCGTGCGCAGTGTCTGGAATGACGCTCAGCCCGCGTCAGCGCCGGCCGCTGATCGTCCGCGCATTCCGGACGCGGCCTTGCTCGAAGCCTTCTGCGACGGCGCCGGCATCGATCCGTCCGCCTTCGCCGCCGAAGTGCCTGCCGATGTGATGCGCCGCGCCGGCGAGGCCTATCGCCAGGCGGTCATTGGCCTTTGCGATCTGATGGGCGAACGCACCTCCGTGAAGTCCGCGTATCGGATGGATCGCACTACAGTGAGCGCGACCGGCAACAACCCGTTCAAGTGGGCTGACGCTCATCGCGTCGGCGTGGATCTTCTGCGCGCCGGAAATGGCTCCTTTCTCGCCGGCTCCGTTGCGATCAAGGAATCCTTCGAAGACTTGAAAAAGCACCTCATCTGCCTCATGGCCGGTTCGCGCGCCGCTGTCGCGGCGACACTGGAAGAGGTTGGGCCAGCGCGCATCGAGGAGAGCGTCAAGGGCCAATCGATGCTGTTCCAAACCAAGGTGGACGCCTCCTGGCGCGAATTCTTGAAGCGTCACACGCAAATTTCCAGCGACGCGCGCGAGAACGCGGACAGCGCCATCAATCGCGCCTTCCGTGCGGCGTACGAGCGTCAGCTGCACAAGCTTGACGAACTCGGAACGCAGGCGTGATGCTTAAGCCTCAACCCGTGACGCCGCAAAGGACATCCCGGCCGAGTCACCTCGGCGCGTTCAAGTTCCTTTCAGTGGGACGGACGCATGTCGGCTGCGTGCGCAGCCTGAACGAAGACGCGGTGCTCAACCGCGCCGACATCGGCCTCTGGGCGGTCGCCGACGGCATGGGCGGTCATGAAAGCGGCGAAGTCGCCAGCGCCGCTGTGGTGGACGCACTCTCCGGCGTTTCTAACTTCACCACGGCCTACGCCTTCCGCGATGCGGCGGCGCAAGCGATGATCGAAGCAAACGCAAAGCTCGTCGAACTCTCCGCCGGACGCGGCACGATGGGCTCGACCGTTGTCGCGCTGCTGGTCCATGAAGGGCACTATGCGTGTTTGTGGGCCGGCGACAGCCGCGCCTATCTCTATCGTGGCGGCGCCTTGAAGCGTCTGACGCGCGATCACAGCGTTGTACAGGAAATGGTCGATGCCGGCGCCATCACCGAGGACCGCGCCCGCGCTCATCCGCGCGCCAACGTGATCACCCGCGCCGTCGGCGCGCGCGAGCGGCTCGATGTGGATAGCGTTTTCGGCCCGCTCCAATCCGGCGATCGTTTCCTCCTGTGTTCTGACGGCCTCACTGGCGTTGTCTCCGATCGCGAGATTGCCGAACAGATGATCCGCGCGCCGCTCGAAGCGGCCGCCGAACGCCTTATCGATCAAGCGCTTGCCCGTGGCGCCCCGGACAATGTCTCGCTTGTCCTCGTGGCCGCCGAGCCAGCATGACCTGAGCGGTTGGCATACACCGTTTTGCGTACGAGAAGGGTGGTTGCTTTCGCCGCCGAGTTCGGGTGGTTTGCGCGCCTCAGCGTGTTCGCACGCAGGGTGCGCCGGCGGCAGGTTGATGGAACAAGCTGGGCCTGCCGCCGGCGCTTACTCGGCCGGCGTTTGGTGCGTGATTTCGGCTTGTGGGCGCCAGCGGCGGAATAGACCGCGCACCCAATTCTCCAACTTGTCGATCAGCACGAACATCGCCGGCACGAACACCAAGCTCAGCAGCGTCGACAACATCAATCCGCCGATCACCGCCGCGCCCATGCCCTGGCGCAGCGTGCCGTCCACGCTCCAGCCGAGCGCGGCAGGGATCATGCCGCCCGACATCGCGAACGTCGTCATCACGATCGGCCGTGCGCGCTTCATGCCCGCATCCATCAGTGCATCGTAACGGTTCATGCCGTCGTGCATTTTCTCCTCGGCGAAGTCGACGAGCAGGATCGAGTTCTTTGTCACAAGGCCCATCAGCATCAGTAAGCCGATCAGCGCGAACAACGACAGCGGCTGGTTGGAGACGATTAGGCCGAGAAACGCGCCGCCGATCGAGAGCGGCAGCGCCATTAAGATGGTAATGGGCTGGAAGAAGTCGCGGAACAGCAGCACCAGCACCGCATAGATGAGGAGAATGCCCCACAACATGGCGGTGCCGAATGCCGCAAACATCTCTTGTGTGTCTTCGGTTTGACCTGCCGACGCGAGGCGCACGCCGGGCGGCGGGTTTTTCGCTTGGGGCAGATTGAACACCTGCATCTGCGCATCGCCCAACTCGACGCCCGGAAGAACGTTCGCGCCCACACTCACGGCGCGCTCGCGGTCGCGCCGTTCGATGGTCGCTTCGCCAAGGCCGAACGACACGTCCGCCACCGCATCCAGGCGCACCGGCGCGCCTGTGGTCGACTGCACGGGCAGCGCTCGGATTGTGTCCAGGTCGGCGCGCTGATCTGGACGGATCGTCACGCGTATCGGTATCTGCCGGTCCGCCAGATCGAACCGCGGCAGATTTTGCTCGACATCGCCGGACGTAGCGATGCGGATCGCTTGCGAGAGCGCCGCTGCAGACACGCCCAGGCGCCCCAAATCTTCCGGCCGCGGCTGAATCCGAATCTCGGGCCGCCGCAGCGCGCTCGCGTTGCGCACATCGATCAGCGACGGCAGTTGGACCATCGCGTCAGCCAGTTCGTCGGCGGCGCGATTGACGGCGGCAGCGTCCGCTCCAACGAACTGCACCGTGATGTCGGAGCCGGACGCGCCGCCCTGATCCTGGACGAACGAGGCGCGATAGTTCGGATACGCCGACAGAATCGGGCGCATGACCTGTTGCAGCGCGTAAGCGGAGCGATCGCGCTCGCTGCGCGGGGTAAGCTGGATGAACATGTCGCCGTTCGAGGCTGCGCCGGCTGTGCCGTTGATCGAGGCGAACACGCCTTCCACTTCCGGCAGCGTGCGCAACTCCGCGCTCATCTGGTTCATCACCCGATCCGCTTCGAGCACGGGCGTGCCTGGCGGCATCTCCACGCGCGCCTGCACCATGTCGGAATCGAACCGCGGGATGAAGGTGAAGGGGACTTGGCCCGCGAGGAAGATCGAGAATATGAAGACGCCGAGGCCCATCGCGACCGTCTTCCAGGGATTGTGGATCGCCCAGCCCAAGGCGTCGCGATAGAACAGCGCGAACGCGCCCGGCTTTGGCTCCGCGTCATGGCCTTTGTTCTTAAGGAAGAACGCCGCCATCATGGGCGTGATCAAGCGCGCGACGATCAGCGAAAAGAACGTCGCCGTGGCAACGGTTAGGCCGAACTCCCTGAAGAACGGTCCGACCCCGCCCGTCATGAAGCTGACCGGAACGAATACGCAAATGATGGTCGCGCTTGTCGCCACGACGGCGAGCCCGATCTCGTCGGCCGCTTCCAGCGACGCCTGATACGCGGTCTTGCCCATGCGCATGTGTCTGACGATGTTCTCGATCTCCACGATCGCATCGTCGACCAGCACGCCGGCCACCAGAGCGAGCGCGATCAACGTCACCATGTTCAGCGTGAAGTCGAACAGCTCCATCACGGCGAAGGTCGGGATGATGGAAAGCGGAATGGCGGCCGCTGCGATCAGCGTCGCGCGGAAATCGCGCAGAATCAGGAACACCACCATGCACGCGAGCAGAGCGCCTTCGATCAGCGCATGGATCGAACTCTCGTGCATGCCGCGGATGAACTCGACCGTCGTCGCGATTTCG
>DASPMA010000021.1:0-7246 GCA_035627335.1 Binatia bacterium | reverse complement strand
CTCTGACGGGAGATAACGAAACGCGCGTCGTGTCGTATGCAGCGGAGGCGGGGCTGTTTCAGCGGGCGGGGATTCCCGCGGTGCTGTGCGGGCCGGGCTCGATCGAGCAAGCGCATCAGCCCGATGAGTGGATCGAGATTGCACAGCTGGAAGAAGGCGCGGCCTTCATGCGGCGGCTGATTGGAAAGTTGAGTGCTTGACCGCTCCCCTTCTCCCTTGCGGAGGAGGGGATTTTACAGCGCTCTGAGAACAGCGGCCTTCGCTTCGCTTGTCGCATAGGCGATGAAACCTTTGATCAGGAAGCGTCCGGCGCGGTCGCCATAACGCAGTGCCGCGCCATCCAAACGCATAATGTCGCCGCCGGCGGCGCGGAGGATGGCGTGGCCGGCAGCGGCGTCCCATTCGCTGACTTCGCCGAAGCGCGGATAGATGTCGGCCGCGCCTTCGGCCAGGCGGCAGAATTTTACCGACGAGCTGGCGTGGGTGACGACGCCGCTGAGCGCGGCGATGAATTTTGCGGTGTGTTCGTTGCGGCCGGAAAAATCGGAGGCCACGACACGCCAGTTTGCTGGCGGCGACAGAGGGGGCGCGATTTCCTCGAGCGGCGCCACCGGGCGGGCGGCGTGCGGTTCGCACATGGTCTTGACGGCGCGGCCGGGCTCGCCTGCGTAAAGTTCGCCCGTTGCGGGCGCGTAAACGACGCCCATCGTCGGCACGGCGTTTTCGATCAGCGCAATGTTAACAGTAAATTCGTCGCCGCCCTTGGCAAAGCCCCGTGTGCCGTCGAGTGGATCGACGCAGAAGAAGGTGTGGCCGCATTCCGGAATACGGCCTTCGGCGCACGCTTCTTCGCCGATCATGGGGATGTCGGGCGCGATCGCGTTGAGGCCCTTCTCGATCACAAACTCGGCGCGCTGATCGGCGATGGTGACGATCGAACCGTCGAGTTTTGTTTGCGCGTCAAAGCCCGCGTCCCGCACCGATATTATCTCGCGCCCGGCGGCGAGTGCGAGCGTGATGAAATCGTCAAGGGTGGGGCGCGACATGCGCGCATCAACCACGCGTGCGGCGGCTAGTCCAGCTTGTCCGGCGTGTTCGTGTGCAGTTCAGCGAGCCATATGGCGGCGCTTGCGTCGCTCGGCGCGCGCCAATCGCCGCGGGGACTGAGGGCGCCGCCGGAGACGATCTTGGGGCCGTTGGGCATGGCGGAGCGTTTATACTGGTTGGCGAAGAAGCGGGTGAGGAAGACTTCGAGCCATTTGCGCAGCGTCGCGTAATCGTACTTCTCGCGCCATGCGTGCCAGGCGAGGAAGAGAATCTTGCTGGGCTTGAGGCCGAAGCGCGTGAGGTAGAAGAGATTGAAGTCCTGCAGCTCGTAGGGGCCGATAGCGGCTTCGGTGCTTTGCTGCGTTTCGCCGGGGATGAGTTCAGGGCTTATCTGGCCGGCGGCGATGTCGGTGAGAGTCTTTGAAGCGGCTGCGTCGAAGATGTTCTGGCGCGCAACCCAGCGAATGAGGTGTTGGATCAGCGTCTTCGGCGCGCCGGCGTTGACGTTGTAGTGGCTCATGTGATCGCCGACGCCATACGTTTGCCAGCCGAGCGCGAGTTCCGAGAGATCGCCGGTGCCGACGACGAAACCGCCTTCGGTGTTGGCGAGGCGGAAGAGATAGTCGGTCCTGAGGCCCGCTTGCACGTTTTCGTAGGCGATGTCGTACACCGGCTCGCCACGCGATGCGGGGTGGTTGAGATCCTTCAGCATCTGCTGGGCGAGCGGCTCGATAGAGACTTCGCGCGCGTCGATGCCGAGAAATTTCATTAGCGCCCAGGCGTTGGACTTGGTGGCGCCGCTGGTGGCGAAACCCGGCATGGTGACGCCGACAATGTTGGTGCGGGGTAAGCCGAGCAAATCGAAGGCGCGCGCGGCGACGATAAGGGCGTGGGTGGAATCGAGGCCGCCGGAGACGCCGATGACCACGCGCTTGCTCCGGGTCGCTTCGATGCGCTTGGCGAGGCCCGCGACCTGGATGTTGTAGGCCTCGTAGCAGTCGCGATCGAGGCGCGCGGAATCGTCCGGCACGAAAGGGAGGCGGTCGAGTTTGCGTTTCAGCGGCAGCGTGTCCGTGGGAGCGGGCTGCTCGAAGCGGATGCGCGACCAGAGCGAGAGTTCATCGCTGATGTGTCCGGCGGCGTCGCGGAAGGCGCCGTTGCGCAGGCGTTCGCTGGTGATGCGCGCAACATCAAGGTCGGCGAGGACCAGCTTGGGATCGCGCGCGAAGCGTTCGCCCTCTGCGATCTTCTCGCCCATTTCGTAGGCGATGACTTGGCCATCCCACGCGAGGTCGGTGGTGCTTTCGCCGTGCCCAGCGGCGGCGAAGACGTACGCGGCGATGGCGCGGCGCGATTGGCTATCGCACAGCACGGCGCGGTCGTCGGCCTTGCCGACAACGATGTTCGAGGCCGAGAGGTTGAAAAGGATATTGGCGCCGCAAAGCGCGCCTTTGGTCGAGGGCGGCGCCGGCGCCCAGAAGTCCTCGCAGATTTCAACGTGGAAGCTGAAGTCCGGATCGTCTTCGGCGAAGAAAATCTGGTTCGCGCCGAAAGACACCGTGCCGCTGCAGAAGGCGAGGACGCGGACGTGAGCGTCGGATGCGGCGGCGAAATAGCGCTTTTCGTAGAATTCGCGGTAATTCGGCAGATAGCTCTTCGGCACGATGCCGAGAATTTCGCCGCGATGGATCAGCACGGCGCAATTGTAGAGGGCGCCCTGTACGCGGATCGGCGCGCCGACGATGAGGATGGGGAAGAGTTTCTCGCTTTCCGCTTTCAGCGTGGCGATGGCCGCCTCGACGGCGTCGAGAAGCGTTTCCTGCAGGAAGAGATCGTCGAGCGAGTAGCCGGACATGGAAAGCTCAGGCGTCAGCAGTACGGCGGCTTTCTCCGCATCTGCTTCGCGCCAGAATTTCAGGATGGCGTCGGCGTTTTTGATGGGCTCGGCCGGCGCGACGATGGGCGCGCACGCGGCGACGCGGACGAAACCGTGCTCATAGATATTGTTGAAACAATCTCCGCCGGACCCGGCATGAGTGCGCGCGGCCATCTCGCCAAGTTCGAGGGAGGAGAGATCGACCGACAGCGCCGTCGCGATTTTTCGCGCGTCGGCGCGGGTCGGCTCGGTGCGGCCCTTTTCCCAGCTAGAGACCGTGTTTTGCTTTACGCCAATTGCTTCGGCCAGCCAGGTCTGCGAGCGGCCGGCTCTTACTCTGAGGTTCCGGATGCGGTCGCCGATACTCATTACCCGTGAATACTATCACATTATGTGCTAGCCAGCCTACCCAATTATGCTCGTCGGGACCATAAATCTCAGGCGGTGTCGTTGCGGTCGATCTCGATGCGGTCGTCATAACCCTTGCGCGCCGAATGGAAGACCAGCGCCATTAACCCGCCGCCAACGGCGAGCGACAGCAGGGTGCCAAGCGTTAGCGCGATCCAGCCATGGATGCTCATGGCCGACGAGTCCCACCCTGTGAGGACGCCAAACATGACGGCGGCCAAGAGGCCGCCGAGGATCATCACGAGCAGGAAGACCTTCATGGATTCAATGTGGGCGCAGCCCAAGCATGGGACTAGTGCGCATTGGACCGCGCGGCTTCCCGTCGCGCCTGAGCGCACGCTTTAGGAGTCTGCGCCGCCGTACGCCGTGCGCTCCATCACGGGCAGAAGCTTGGCTTTTGCACCGGCTGGCTGGCGGTCCGCTGGCGCCATTGGCCTTGCTCGTTGCGGTAGCGTTCGCCGACGCTAATGCGGCTCTGGAACACTTCGCAGGCAACCGCCGCGGCCATCTCGTTGACGGAGACGTTCCGCTCGGCGGCGCGGCGCGTGTAGAGGGCGCGGCGCTGGATGTTGATTTGTTCGACGCGGCCCCGCAGGTCGGCGGAGATCGAAGCGCCGGGGACGAAACCCAAATAGCCGTCAGCTTGTTCGCCGATTTGGCCCGCGGCCAAGGCTTGCGAAATCGTGGTGTTGTTTTGGGCTTGCGCGGGCGCGGCGATCAGCAACGCTGCTGCCAGCAACCCAACAGCAAGAGATAGATGTCGTTTCATTGCGCTGGGCCTCCAAATAGGTCCGCGTTGTTTTCCAGGAGTTCCTGCGCGTCGCGTTCGAGGCGCACAATCACTTCCTGGCGAATATTGACGTTGAGATTGATCTCGATGGGTTCGTCTGGCGCCTGGATCTGCACGGGAATGCAGCCCGCAGCGATGGCGGCTGCGCCGAACAGGGTGAGCAGATGTGGCCGCACGCGCACTGGCGCCTCCTCGGGTCTGGGATAGCGGCCGGCGCCTGAACCGGCGCTGAAGCCGCATATCATCCCGGCTGTTATCTGGTTCCCGGGGGTTCCGGGTCAACTGGGGCGGGGGCCGGGTTGGCTTGTACGTCGATGTCGACTTCCTCGTTGTTCCCCCTGGCGCGGTTGATGAGTGTTCCAGGGTCGGTGATGGAGGCGGCGGTTTGCGCCAAGCGGCGGAAGGGCGCTGTGATGCGGACGTTGAAGTCGAATGGCACGCCGCGCACGGAGACATTGCCAAGACCGGGAACGGGCGCGACGGGTCCGAGATCGACGGCGCGTCCGGAATTCCGGCCGCTGAATTCGATCTCCGTCAGCACGTCACCTGAAATGTCGCCATTCAGCCGCAGCGCGAGCACGTCGTACTCGAAGCCACGCAGCGCATCGAAGGCGACACGCGTAACGCCGGTGGCGTTCTGACCGGCATTGCCGGTGTAGGAAAGAATGCCGCCGCCGGGCAGAGCGTGCAGTTGGCCGTTCTCGACGAAAGCGGTGCGCGCAGTGAGCCGCAGCGGGAACGTGCCTTCGAGACGGCCGGTCGCCGCGAGATCAGGGACGTTGAGCGAGGCAATGAGATCGGCCGCGTCGACATTGCTCAGCGTCAGCACTACGCGCGTTTCATTCTGGCCGAGCGTGACAGTGGTCGGCTGCATGGCGAGTTGGCCGCCGGCGAACTGGAATGCGGCGTGCTCAATGGCGATGCGCTGTTCGGGCAGCAGCTGGAAGCGCAGGATGCCGTCGCGGACGGCGATGCCGGGGTTCAAGAGGCCGACATGGACTTGTTGGCCCGGCGGCGTCGTCAGCGCGAACAGATCGTCGAAGACGACGGAGCCGCGCACGTCCTGCACGATCGGCAGCGTAGTCGTGGCGAAGGAGACGCCGAAGAGATTGGCGACACCCCGCGCGTTGAGCGCGTTGCGCGACCAGGCGATGTTGGCGACGCCCGACACGTCGCCCCGCACATTCTCAATCAGGCCGCGGGCGCGTTCCGTGATCTGGTAAGGTTGCAGCGCCTCGCTGAAGGTCAGACGCGGCGCGACGATCTCGGCGGCGCCGACGCCTTCGTCCATTTCGTGCCACGCAGTGAACGTGGCGAGCTGTTGCTCCTCTGCTTGCAGGACGATCTCGCCGCTCGCCTCAAGCCGTCCTTGCCGCAAAACCGCGCCGACCCGAGTAAGGCGCACTGGGTTGAAGAGGGGACGTTCGTCTTCGGTGGCGGGCTGGTTTGCAGTCAGCAGGGCTTCGCCGGAGGCGACGCGGATCACGGGGCGGCCGTCTTCCGGGACCGCGCTCCAGGTTCCTTCGATGGTAGAGACGCTGCCGGGCAGCGAGGGGTCGGTGAGCGTGCCGGCCTCAAACGCGCCGGCGACCCGCCAGCTGTCGGCTATGTGCGCATTGGCGGTGAGGCTTTGCAGCGCAAGAGCGAGCGTGCGGTTCTCGCCCATGTCGATGGCGAGGCGCGGCGTCTCTGCCTGGAGGGCGAGCGTCATGTCGCCGACTCGGCCGCTGAATACGCCGGTAATGGTCGAGGACGTAACACGCGCCGGCTGCGCAGTTTCGCCGGCCATGCGGCCGTTCAACGCGAGCTGGCGCACCACGAACCCGCCGGAGAGATTTTCGTTGGCGTCCGCGGCGATCAGCGCGCCGTTGAGCGCGCAGAGTGCGAACGCTCCGCTGCCGAAGGAAAGACCGGCTGCATCCAGACCACCGAGCTGCGTCGGCAAACAGCCACGGTTGGGCACAACGCGCCAGCCGGGCTTCCACAAGATCGCGACGTCGAGATTAGGCGCGAGATCACGCACCTCGCCATCGCCAAGTGGACCGGTGATGTGCGTGACGCCGCGCAGATCGAGGCGGCCGGCGCCTCCGGGCGAGACGATCAAACTCACGCCGAGCTCATTCGCAGCGATGCTGGCGTTGTCAGCGCGCCAATTCGCAAGCGTCAGCGTGCCGTCCGCCTCGAACGGCGCGTTAGGCGCCCAATCGGCCGTGTCGAGCAGCAGCGTCGCGTCCGGCGCCCCGCCGCCGGAGAGTTCGAGCGCAACGGCGCCATGCAGCGCTGGGCCGGGCCATTGCAGCACAAGTGCGGGCGCATCCTGTCGCAATGGAGACAAACGCAGCGTCGTCCCGCTTGATGCGCGGGCTTGTGCCGGCGCGGCGACAAATAGGCGGACACCGTCTTGCGCGCGCGTGAGCGCGAGTGGGATGGTCAGGTTGAAACGATCAGCTGCCGCGTCAAGCGCGTGTTCGGCGCGCGCGAAGGTCGGGCCGACGGGCACGTCGCCCAGATTGGGAAAGGCTTCGCGTATCTGCTGCTGCGCCTCGCCGTTGAGGCGCGAGCGCGACAGGGCGAGCTGCGCTTCGCCTCGCACATCCCCCGTTTCCATCATAACAGTCAGCGCGCCGTTGGCGTTTGGCTGCTCGGAAATCAGCGAGAGACCGTCAAAGCGCTGCGCGGCCAGCGTCCAGCTTGCTTCGGCGCGGTCTTCGTTGCCTTCGGCCCGCGCATCGGCGCGCAGATGCTCGAACGTGTTGGAGAGCAGCGTAAACGCGGCCGCACTGACGCGAAGCTGTGCTTCCCACGTTTGCGGATTGACCGAGTTGTTCTGTGCGACCGCCTCGGCGCCGATTGCCCCGCTTACACGGTCGGCGGAAATGTCCTCGCCGCGAAGCGATGCGATGCGCCAAGCGCCGTCGGCGTCATAGCGTGCAAGATCGAGCGGGGCGCGCCCCACAATGCGGAGATGCGCCCCGGTTACCCGGGTGTTTGCCCAAACAAGTCCCTCTGCGTCGGCATTGAGCCGGAAGGCGATGTTGTTCTCGCGCGAGATGACCGCGAGTTCGGCCGAGCCATTGTCGAGTGCATACGCTTCGCCGGGACGGGAGGTCGGCGCGATGCGGGCG
>DASPMA010000020.1:0-3329 GCA_035627335.1 Binatia bacterium | reverse complement strand
TTCGACACGCTGCGCGATCAGCCCTCCCGCTACGATGATTTCGCGATGGCGCTATGGCGGCGCGAACGCGAGCGCGCGCTGGCGCTTGCCGAGCGTGCGCGCGCAGCGCCGATCCGCACGCGGCTCGATGAGTTCGATCCGTTCAAGTTGCGCTTTGTGCTGATCGTGGCGTTGGTCGGCGCGTTGGTGGTCGCGGGCGATAATGCACCCGATCGATTGGCGCGCGCCTTCTTGCCCGATGCCGGCCCCCTGCTCGGCGATCAACCGATGGCGATCGAGGCATGGGCGACGCCGGCGGAATACACGCACGCTGCGCCGATCTCGCTGAGCGATTTGATCGGCGAACGCGTAGAGACGCCGCCATCGATCGAAGCGACAGTGCGGGTGACAGGGCCGGTCGGCGCGCCGCTGCTGGTGTTCGATGGACGCGGCGGCCACCGCGAAGCGCGCTTCACGCGCGGGGCCGATGGCGCGTGGGAAGCGCGGCTGCAAATTCCCGGACGCGGACGGCTCAAAGTGGTGCGTTTCCACTCGGCGGCCGATTGGCGTATCGTGCCGGGTGCGGACCGCGCGCCAACGGCGTCTTTCGGCGCGCCGATCTCGCAACTGCCCGAAGAACGAGCGAATATCACCTGGCGTGCAGCAGATGATTTCGGCGTGCGGCAGCTGCTGCTGCGCGTGCGCCCGCTCGATCCACCGGAAGGCCTGGTGCGCGCCGATCCGGTGGACACGCCGCTGGAAACGCCCGCCGGCGATCCGCGCGAGGCGGAAGCGGCGACGGAGATTGAGCTGGCGGCACATCCCTATGCGGGCATGGAGGTTGAAGCGCGGATCGTGGCTGTGGACGCGCTCGGCCAGGAAGGCGTCAGCGATCCGCTGCAGTTCACATTGCCGGAGAAAGTGTTCCTGCAGCCTTTGGCGCAGGCGGCGATCGAGATCCGGCGGCACATTCTCGCGGAGCGGCGCGATTATCGCCCGGAAGAACGGCAGCGGCGGCGAACCATCCAGGCGCGCGACATTCTACTCGGGACAGAGCGCATCGAGGTGCGCGACGATAGCCGGCGGCCGAACCTGCGACGCGCGCCAGAGGGCGTGCGCCGCGCGGCGCGGCTCTTGGATGCGCTGACCATGGCGCCGGAGGATGGGTATTTCCGCGATCTCGCGGTTTTTCTCGGTTTCAAATATGCGCGCGCCGAACTCGACCGCGCGCGCGCCATCGGGGAAACCGATCTCGCGGCAGATACGCTGTGGCGCACGGCGCTGCGTGCTGAATATGGCGGCGCGGCTGATGCGCGGCGTGCGCTGGAGGAAGCGCAGCGCCAGCTTGCTGAAGCTCTGGCGACAGGCGCGCCGCAGGAACGTATTCGTCAGCTGATGGAAGCGCTGCGGCGCGCCACCGAGAATTATATGGAAGCGTTGATCCAGGAAGCACTGCGCAATGGCGAGCGCGAAAACGCCGAGGACACGCAGGATCAAACGCAGCTCAGCGAGCGCGATATTGAAGAGCTGCTGCAGGAAGTGCAGCGGTTGAGCGAACAAGGCCGCAATGCCGAGGCGCAACAATTGCTGCAGATGCTGGCGAACATCCTGAACAACATGGATGTGCAGCTGTCCGAGCAGGGCCAAGGCGAAGGCGGCGAGGGCGAAAGCGATCAGCAGATGCAGGAGAGCGTCGATCAACTCTCCGAAACGATGGGCGAACAGCGCGCCCTGCGCGATCAGACGCAGCAGCAGCAAGAACGACAGCAGCAGGGCCAAGGCGGCAGCGGTGGCGAGCAGCAAGGCGGCGAAGGTGGCGATGATTTGGCGGAGCGTCAGTCGCAGATCCGGCAGGGCCTGGCCCAGGCGCAGCGCATGGCAGACGAAGCGGGCGCGGCGCCGAGCGACAATCTGAACCAGGCCGGTGAAGCGATGCGTCAGGCGGAAGACGCGTTGCGGCAAGGCGATCTGGAAGGCGCGCAAGCGGCGCAGTCGGCAGCGCTGGAGAATCTGCGCGAAGGCGCCGAGGCTCTGGCGGCGGAGATGCGCGCGCGTGGACGCGAGGGCGGCGAAGAAGGCGAATCCGGCGGCGAACGCGATCCGCTGGGACGGCCGACCAGCGGCAGCGCCGACGGCGGCAGCGAAACGCGCGTGCCGACTGAAGGCGATCCGGTGCGGGCGCGTGAGATATTCGATGAAATTCGCCGCCGCGCGCAGGACCCCAACCGGCCGGCCGCGGAACGCGAATATCTGCGCCGCCTGCTCGATCGCTTCGGCGACAGCGGCTCTTGACCGCGCGCGGCGGCGCGTCACTCTCCGCGCCGCTGAATATCCGGAGGTCCCATGCGCTCGCTTTTCGCTTCCGCCGCTTTGGCCGCCCTCCTGGTTGCATGCTCACCGCCTGCGCAACTCGAAGCTGAGGCGCCCTCGGCGCCGCCGCCGCAAGTTCCGGCATGCAACGATGTCGCGCCGGATCTCGCGCGCATGGTGAGCATTGCGAGCGAAGAGGCCGTTGCGGAGGCGGCGAGCGATTTGCGCGGCGGCGCCATTGCGCCGGGGGTTTACGATTTGACGCGCGCGGTGCGCGTCGGTCAGGCGACGGGCTGGCAAGGCGCGCGGGCGGTGGCGCTTGAAGTCAGCGAAGATGCGGGCGGCGCGGTGACGTTCAACTGGGCCGGCGCGGCGGCGGGCGGCGAGGTGGATAGGTGGACCGCGACCTTCAATGATTCCGGCGAGCACCCGATCATCACCTACACATGCGGCCGCATGGGCGACGTGGCAGCGGAATCCACGGCCGCGCAAAATGCGCTGACACTGCGCGTGCCGGATGGGGCGAATGGCTCGCTGCATTTGGAGTTCGCGCGGCGCGGCTGAACTCGTCCTTCCGGGCAATGCGAAGCATTGAACCCGGAACCCAGGGGCAACGAGAACCGCACCTTGTCATCCCCTGCCTTCCGGGTTCTCGCTGACGCGAGCCCCGGAATGACGACGGAGGTTGCCGCTGAGTCCTCGCCAGCTCACCACCTGCCGCCTTCCGCCAACAATGCCGCGTACAACTCCACGCCGCGGCGGAATTCGCGGAGGCGGATGTTTTCGTTGGGCGCGTGTTGATTGTTGTCGGCGTTGACTATGGGGACGATCACGAAGGGCGTTTGCAAGACATCGCCGATTGGCGCGATGGGTAGACTGCCGCCGAGCATGGGGGCGATGCGGAGTTCGTTGTTTGTGGCGGTGCGGAGTACGCCGACAACGCGCTGCACGCCCGGATCGTCGAACGACGCGGCGGCGGAGGCATAGCCGCCGCCCGGCCATTCGAGGCGCGCGAGGTGGGTGTGGGCTCGGCGCTGCTC
>DASPMA010000019.1:0-5007 GCA_035627335.1 Binatia bacterium | reverse complement strand
GTTCGCGCAGCCGGTCGCGCTCGCGAATGACTTCGTTGGTCACAACGAGCGTCCAGCCCACCAGCGCAACGGCGAGCACACTGACGAACAGCTGTGTCGCCAGCATTTGGCGCGTGCCGCTGATCAGCGTGCGGAGCAGCGATTGCGCCATGCTTACGCGGCCGCGCGCAGGATCGTGAAGAGACGATGCGCGCTGAGACCGACGCACGCGCCAGCCACGGCCAACATGCCGACGAGAGCGATTTGCAATTGCGATGGCGTCATCACGCCATTGAAACTTGCGCCCACCGCCCCGGCAAACGCGGCAAGCACGGTGGTCACGGCAATGGCGACGAGCTTCGGGGAACCGGTTGCCGCAACCACGGGGGCGGGACCGAGCCTAGTGCGTGGAGCCGGCGGATTGCTTTCGCCGCTTTTCACCAAGCGTGAGATCGCGTGTTCGAGCGGGCCCCACTCGCCAGCGCCCGTCATATCGGCGACAGGGATCGCCTCGAATGGCGGCGGCGGCGCGATGGGTTCGATCCTTAGCTGCAGCAGCTTGCCGCAATCCAGGGCGTGCGCGGCGTCGGCTTGGGTCTCCATCGCGTCGCGCCCATTCATGCTCCACACAACAAGCACTGCGCGCGCCGCATCGAACGCGCGTTCGCGTTCGTCGATGAACGCTTGACGTACTCGCTCCGGCTTGTCCCACCAGACGCTGTAGCCAAGCGAGGCAAGCCGCTCCGCGATTGGCTTCACGCGCTCGCGGTCGAGCTGCGAGTACGAGATGAAGATTTCTGCCACGCGTCCCTCCGCAGCGCGCGTGATGTTAGCGAGTAAGCGCCGTGCGAGCGAGCGAAAATGGGAGCTTCAGCATTGTCCACGCGCGGCGCGACTTACATATTGCCCTCGCGCAAAAGGGGATTTCGCTGATGAGGAGCATCATGGCGGTTGCGGTTGGGCTAGCGGCCTTTGCAGCCTGCTCGCCGGAGAGCCGCGGCCAATCCGGAGCGCCGGTAGAGCAGGGCGCCGCCAACACAAATTTCCAGCCAGCCTTTCCACGGCAGACGCGCGCCCCTGAAGTTGACTCCGGCGTCGAGATCGCTGTGCAGCAAATCGCGACCGGCCTCGATGAGCCGTGGGCGATCGCTTTCCTTCCCGACGGGCGCATGCTGGTGACCGAGCGCGAGGGTCGCCTTCGCATTGTGACCCGCGAGGGCCAGGTGTCACAGCCTGTGGCCGGGTTGCCGGACGTCGACGCACGCAATCAGGGCGGTCTGCTCGACGTGATCGCGGCCCCCGATTTCGCGCAGAGCCGCGCGATCTACTTCACCTACTCGGAGCCGCGCGGCAATGGCGCGAACGGCACGAGCGTTGGTCGCGGTCGCCTTTCGCAAGATGATCGCCGCCTGGAAAATGTGCAGACCATTTTCCGCCAGCTGCCGGCCTGGGAATCACGAGGCCACTTCGGCTCGCGCATCGTGTTCGATCGAGAGGGCCGCCTCTTCGTGGTTCTGGGCGATCGCCAAACGGACGAGTCACGCGTGCTGGCGCAAGATGTCTCCACGCACATCGGCAAGATCGTGCGCATTAACGCGGACGGTTCGGGGGCCGCGGGCAATCCATCCTTCAATGCCAGCAATGCGCGTCCGGAAGTATGGTCCTATGGGCATCGCAATATTCAAGGCGCGGACCTTCATCCCGAGACGGGTGAACTCTGGGCTATCGAGCATGGGCCGCAGGGCGGCGACGAGATCAACATCGCGCGCGCCGGACGCAATTATGGCTGGCCTGTCATCAGCTATGGCGAGGAATATTCAGGCCGGCCCGTGACAGGGGGCATCAGCCAGCGCGAAGGGATGGAGCAGCCGGTCTATTATTGGGATCCGGTGATCGCGCCCGGCGACATGGATTTTTATCGCGGCGATCTGTTTCCCTGGCGCGGCGATCTTCTGGTCGCCGGTTTGCGCGTGCAACAGCTTATTCGTCTCGATCTCGATGGCGAGCGCGTCACCGGGGAAGAACGCTTTGCCCTCCGCATCGGCCGCATTCGCGACCTGGCCGAGAGCGAAGACGGCGCCTTGTGGGTGATCACCGACGAAGACAATGGCGGGGTCTATCGTTTGACGCCGCGCACGTAAACCGCCGCAGTGCGTCGTGCGACCGCCGTGCCGCTGTGGTTTCTAACCACAGCGACACCGCGACTACACAGCGATCACAGCGTGTTTTTCCTTAGCCTGCTGGCGCCGGTTGCGCCGCGCGGAGCTGCGCGATGCGTTGGCCCAGGGCCTGGTCCGTCTGTGCGCGCGCGGCGATGCCGTTGTATGTGTCTATGTCGAGATTGTGCTGCGAGAGAGCCGCGCGGATTTGCGCGCCGATCTGAGTGCGCTGCTCAGGCGTCGCCGTTGCGATCTGGCGGTTCAGCGGGTCGATCTGAGCGCTCGCCGCGACGAACGCCTGCAGCTGCGCGTCGGTAAAGGTCGTCCCGCTCACGCTTGCGGCGGCGACACGGTTTGCCAAAGCCTGATCGGTGCGCGCAGCGGTCTCGATTGCATTGTAGACGCCCGGCGTCAGGTTATTGCGCTGCAGGATTTCGCCGATGCGCCGCTGGTTCGCCGCTTGCGCCTCTGTGGTCTGGCCCGGCGTCAG
Source organism: Binatia bacterium (assembly GCA_035627335.1). Lineage (GTDB taxonomy): Bacteria > Pseudomonadota > Alphaproteobacteria > Caulobacterales > Aquidulcibacteraceae > Vitreimonas. Next base: position 2,379 of record DASPMA010000019.1, on the reverse strand, counting down.
AGTTTGAATCTCTGACCGCGCCGCCACGAAGGACTGAATTTGGGTATCGCTATAAGGCGAAGCCATGCTGGCCTGGGCAGCTGTGCTTTCATCCAGATTGGACGCCTCGAGCGCTGATTGCCCGCCGGCGGCGGCAGTGCTGTCAGCATTGCTTGCGCAAGCCGCGAGCGGACCCGCTGCGCCAAGCATCAGCGCATAGGCAAGTGTGAACAATGAAGACCGCGTCATCTCCGACTCCCGACAAACGAAAACGCCCCATGCGTGCGCTACGTTTGGGTGCTGCTGTGGTTCCGCGTCAGGCGTAATGCGATCGCAGCGGCGCGTCACAAAGCGGACGCGATCCGGTTCCCTCACACGCTGACGGCGGCGCCGCTTTCGTTCACAGTGGCGATCGAGCCAATGCGTGACCCGTTCCGCTCAAAATATGCTCGGAAGAGGTACGCGCCGCTGCTGAGATTGACCGGGATGCGATAGCGCAGGTCGCCGCGAGGGGCGCTGCCTGGCGAGCCGCCGGTCGCCATCGTGGTCCAGTTGCGGCCGCCATTGCTGGAGTATTGCACCACCACGCGGTCAATCTGCGTGGCAAAAAAGGGATTGCTGGCGAGCGTATTCGAAGAGAGAGGCATGATTTGCTGGCGCGCCTGCGAGAGCGTGACGCCGTCCACGCCAATCGCCGTCGGGTTCGTGGAGCAGGCGGGATCGTTGGGCGAAGGATTGGCCGAGCCGATGCACCAGAGCGTGTTGTAGTAGCGCACGCGCGACGTCGAGCCTTGCAGCCAGACTTGCTCTTGTCCGGCGGGAACGTTGATAATGGAATTGGCAATGGTCATCGTCACGCCGCTCCAGGCCCGCAAGCCGCGATGCGCGCCGTTTATGGTGACGTTCATCAGCGCAACGTTCGATTTCGCATCGATGCCTGCATCGCCGAAATTGCGCCCAGTAGCGTCGCGGACATAAACGGGCGTTGCGTTGCGCTCGATGCCGATGAAATCGGTATTGCTGCGGTCGTAGCTGGAATCGGGCGCTTCCATTGCGTCGGCAAACACGCGGTGGATGTACGTGACCGCGGGCGAAGAGCGATTGATCTTGATGGCGCCGCCGTAGATTTCGCCGCTGGCGGCCCAATTGACATACCTGTAGCGATCGATCGAGACGGGCGAGCGGTTCGAAATATAAATGCCGTAATCGGAGTTTCCACCGTTCACGTTCTGCACCAGGATTGGCACGTTGGTGACGATATCGAGCCGCGGATCAGTCAGATTCTGCACCGTGCGCGAGGGTGTAAAGGCGGTGTACACGCGCTCAGCGACGCGTATGTTCATCGCACCATTCGCGTCGGCCTCTAGAGTGACGATGGGGCTCAGCAAGGATTGTGCGTCGGCTTCCTGCGGCGCCGAACATGCGACGGCGGCAAGTGCACACACGAGCAGCGTGGCCAAACGGCGCGGCATGGGCGTTCTCCGGCGCATGGAATGATGTGTCCGGTAACTCGCGCCCGCACAGTCCGTTTCATTTGTTCGCCAAGTTCCACAGCGAGATTGTTTAGAGCGACTTCGCGCTTTCCAGCAGGCGATCGATCAGCACATCGAGCTGAGCGCGTTCCTTCGCATCGAGCGCCGACAAAAGCCGTTCCTCGCTCGCCAGCGCAATCGGCGCAATGCGCGCATGCACGCCTTCGCCCTCACGGGTCAGCACCAGCAGCTGCCGGCGCGCATCCGCGGCGTCGGCGCGGCCAGCAACGCGGCGCGCAGCCATGAGCCGCGCCACCGCGCGCGAGACGGCGACCTTGTCCATCTCAGTGGCCTCCGCAATCTCCTTGGCCGTGAGCCTGGGCCGGCGGCCAAGGACGGCGATAATCCGCCATTCCGGAACGGTGAGGTCGAACGTCTTGGCGTAGCGCTTGGCAATCGCCCGCGAAACGCGGTTCGACAGGATCGAGAGCCGATAGGGAAGGAACTCCTCCAGAATGAGGAGTTCGGCCGGCGACGGTTTCCGCTTTGCCCTTGGTCCTGGGACCGCGGGCCTCCGGCCCGCACTTGCGCAACGGCGAGAAATTGCGGGCGAGACGCCCGCGGCCCCGGATGCGTTCGCGCTTGCCATTGGTTTCAGATGAAACTAAATCGGGGCAAAGATCAAGACAAGGAAGAGACGCCATGGCCGACTTGTTCGAGAACCCCATCGGCACCGACGGCTTCGAGTTCGTCGAGTTCACCTCGCCAGAGCCGGAAAAGCTCGCCGCTTATTTCGAACAGATCGGCTTCACCGCGGTCGGCAAGCACCGCTCGAAGAATGTCGTCCGCTACAAACAGAACGACATCAACTTCATCCTCAACATGGAGCCCGTCGGCCAAGCCGCCGACTTCCGCGAAAAGCACGGCC
>DASPMA010000018.1:0-8195 GCA_035627335.1 Binatia bacterium | reverse complement strand
GTCGAGTACGCGGTGATCGATAGTGAGCGAAACGTAGGCCATCGGCCGCACCAGGATCGCGTCGACGCCGTCGACCTCGCGTACGACGACGCGTTTCTCCAGCTTGCCGACGCCGAGAATGGCCGATTGAGGCTGGTTGATGATGATCGGCGTCGCGACTAGGGAACCGGACACGCCGTGGTTGGAGATCGTGAACGTGCCGCCTTGCACGTCGGCGGGCTTCAATTGGTTCTTGCGTGCGCGCTCGGTGAGATCGGTGAGCTGTTTCGCCGTCTCGAGCAGCGACAGAGCCTGCGCGCGCCGGATCACCGGCACGATTAGGCCCTTATCGCCCAGCGCGACGCCCATGCCGATATTCACATCCTCGAACACTTCGAGGAAATCATCATGCCAGCGCGCATTGACGTTCGGCGATATCTTCATCGCTTCCGCCGCGGCGCGCACGATATAAGCGGAATAGGTGAGCCCGGCGCCTTGATTGGCGTAACCGTCCTTGTGCTTGGCGCGATGCGCCGCGATGGCGGAGAAATCCGCTTCGAACACCGCCGTCACATGAGGCGCTGTCGCCACTGATTGCGACATGTGTTCGGCGATCGACTTGCGCATCGCGTCGTGTGGAATGCGTCCGCCCGTGATTGGCGCCGTTGGCGCGAGCTTCACGGGCGAGGGTCTGGTCTTGCCGCGCGCGATATGATCCTCGACATCCTTGTGCGTGATGCGCCCGTCGCGCCCGGAACCAGTAATCTCGCGCGCGGACACGGCGTGCTCGGAGAGGAGACGCTTCACGAGCGGCGAAAGGCGGTGTTCCGCCGCGTCATTCCGAGCGGAGCGTAGCGGCGCCGCCGAACCCGGAGCAACCGGCGCTGCCTCTACCCCTGGGTCCAGGATCGCGCTGCGCGCGTCCGGGGTCACGGAAGTGTTGAGCTTTCCGAGCACGGCGCCAGGCGGAACGTCATCGCCCTCGTTCAGTGCAATCGCCATCAGCACGCCGGCCGTCGGCGCAGCGACCTCAACGGCGACCTTGTCTGTCTCAAGTTCGACGACCGGTTCGTCGCGCTGTACGGCGTCGCCGACCTTTTTCAACCACGCGCGGACGACAGACTTGCTGCCTTCCTGCTCAATCGGCGCGGTGATATCGGCGAGATTGTCCATCAGAAGCGCACCAATTCTTCGATCTTCGCCGCGATTCGCTCAACCGACGGCAGCGCCCATTCCATCAACTCGGGATGATGCGGGGAAGGAATGTCCGGCATGGTAAGACGCGCCACCGGCGCGTCGAGATCGAGGAAGGCCCGATCGGCCACGACAGCCGCGACTTCGGCGCCGAAGCCGCCCGTCCCGATGTCTTCGTGCACAATGAAGCAGCGGTGCGTGCGGCGCACGGAGACCAGAACGGCCTCGCTGTCCCACGGCGCCAGCGTGCGCAGATCGATAATATCGGCGTTGACGCCGGCTTTGTCCGCTGCCGCTTCGCATCGCTCCACCATCGCGCCCCACGTGACGATGGTGATGTCGCTGCCCTCACGCACGCGCTTGGCGGCGCCGAACGGCAAGGCGAAATCATCGCCGGGATAGGGACGGCGCGCGCTTGCGGCGTCGAGCATATTGCGGTGTTCGAGGAACATGACGGGATCGTTGCCGCGCAGCGCCGTGCGCAAGAGGCCAACGGCGTCTTCCGCATTTGAAGGGCATGCAACGCGCCAGCCGGGACTGTGCACGAATTGCACTTCGTTGGTTTGGCTGTGCCAGGGGTCGCCGCACTTGAAAAAGCCTACCGGCATGCGAACGACCATAGGCGCCGCGAAGCGGTTTGCCGTGCGCCAGCGCATGGTGCCGCAATCGTTGATCTGGTCGGTCGCCGGATCGGCGTACTTGCGAAACTGGATTTCCGGCACAGGCATGAGCCCGGCGATGGCCATGCCAACGGCGCGGCCGATAATGCCTTCCTCGGAGAGGGAGGTATCGAACACGCGCTCGGCGCCATATTTTTCCTGCAAACCTAGCGTCACACCATGCACGCCGCCCTTCGGGCCGACATCCTCGCCGAACACCAGCACGCGCGGATTGACCGCCAGTTCGTGGTCGAGCGCGCGGCGGATCGCGGTGATCATGTTGATGCGGGCGCCTTCGGGCTTGGCTTCATCGCTCCCGCGCGGCGCGGAATAGCCGGTGTTCCAAAGCCCGCCTTCTTCCTGCAGTTCGCCGTCTTCGCTGAACACGAACCGCGTGACTTTCTCAGCGTCTGCCACCGGCCGCTGGTCGGCGATCTGCACAGCACGGCGTACGCGCTGCTCTGCGTTCGCTTCGACGGCGCTCCAGTCCTTCTCGCTCAGCAGCGACGGCACGACATGCGCTTTAAGCTTCGGAAGCGGATCGCGCGCCCATTCGGCTTCGATCACGTCTTGCGACTTGTAAGCTTGGGTGTCCTGGAAGGAGTGGCCTTGCAAGCGCGGCACCGTCAGGTGCAGCAGCGCCGGGCCGTGGCCGCCGCGCACGTGCGTCACGGCTTCCGCGATGAGTTCGCCTGCTTGCACCGGATCCGTCCCATCGCCGTCGAGAACGTGCAGCCCAGAGAAGCTCGCCAAATTGCGCGCGATATTGCAGCCCGGGGTCTGCAGCCAGCCCGGCGTGGAAATGCCATATCCATTGTCTTCGATGTAGAAGAGCATGGGCAGCTTCAACGTTGTCGCAATGGTCAGCGCCGACCAGAAGCCGTTCGTCGCCACTGAAGCATCGCCGCCGAGCACGACGCCGATGGCGCCGTCATAAGTGCGATCGCCGAGCACACTTTTCGAGTATTCAATCGCCTGCGCGTAACCGGCGGTCGGTGTGTATTGGGCGCCTACGCCGCCGCACATGGGCAGCGCCGACGCACCGTGCGCGTTGGGATAATTGAACACAACGCCGATGTCGCGCCCGTCACTATAGCCGCCGGCCCGGCCCATGGCGGAGCCCAGCGCGTCTTCCAGCTTCACGCCGAGCGACAAAAGGATCGGCCGCGATCGATAATAGCCGCAGATCGCGTCCTTCGGATGCGTGAGGTGCAGGCCGAGCAGCACTTGCGCCATGTCGTGGCCGCGCGCGCTGAACTGGTAGAAAATTTTCTTGCCCGGAACGAGTTCGCGCTCCTCGATCGCATCCATCGCGCGCGAGCATTGAACCAGCTCGACGACGCGCTTCCAGTCTGTCTGCGGCAGGGCCCCCGGAGCGGGCTTAGGCTTGGCGCTCATAGGATGCGAAGATACTGGCATTTCGGCGCAATTTCAGCGACATTTGGACAGGCACAGCGTGTTATGTGCATCAACTACGCAAAATTGACGTGGAGAATGCATGAAACGTGAACGGGTGCCGATGGACGAGGCCGACATTCGGCTGCTCCGCGCCGTGCAACGGGACGCCGGGATGTCGCAAGCCGAACTCGCCGAGCAGGCCGGCGTGTCGCCTAGTCTCGTTTCCCGGCGGCTCTCGCGGCTGCGCGAAGCGGGCGTTTTGCGCGCAACCGTGGGGTTGGTCGATCCCAACAGCGCCGGGCTCACGTGCGCGGCGATCATTCGCATCCGCCTGAAAGACCACGCTGCCGCGAGCGTGAAGGCGTTTCGCGATCTTGTCACGCGCATGAACGAGGTCACGCTCTGCGTTATGCTGACGGGCGAGGCGGATTATCTGATCAAGATCGTTGCGCGCGATCTGCCGCACTTTCAGGAGATCGTGCAGTCGAAGCTGCTGCGCTGCGCGGCCATCCAGCACATGGAAAGCTCCATCGTCCTTGAGCATTTGAAAGATACGACAGAGTTGCCGCTGGACGACTAAGCCGACTTCGGCGTTGTCTCGATTTCCTGCGGGCCAGATGCGCCAGTCGACGCGGTCTGCTGATAATAGCGCAGGCGCCGTTCATCGTTGAGGATCGTGATCAACTCTTCGAGGGTCGCCGGCCGAGATACCAGGAAACCTTGCGCCATATCGCACCGCATTGCCGCGAGCAGGGCGAACGCGGCCGGCGTCTCGACGCCCTCCGCCGTGACTTCCAGGCCAAGCCCATGCGCCAAGTCGATGGTCGAGCGCACGAGCAGCGCGTCACGCCGATTGGCAGTCAGCGTCTCGATGAACATCTTGTCGATCTTCAGTTCGTGCGCCGGCAATTGCTTCAGATAGGCAAGAGACGAGAGGCCCGAGCCGTAATCGTCAATGGCGATCCGGACGCCATGCTGTCCGAACAATTCCACATGTTCGAGAGCTAGCTTCGGATTGTCGATAACCGCGGTCTCAGTGATTTCGAAGCAGAACTGGTGGGGCGCGTGCTTCACGATTTCGATTGCGTGCCGCGCGAACTCGGCATCGCTGAGAAGCCGCGCGGAGATGTTCACCGAAAGCGTCAGCGGCCATCCAGCCTTGCTGAGCCTTTTCTGATCGCGCACCGCGCGTTGCAGTAGCCAATCCGTCAACGCGCGAATATGGCCCGTCTCCTCGGCCATCGGCACAAACAGATCGGGCGAAATCAAGCCCCGCGTTGGGTGCTTCCAGCGCACTAGGCACTCGGCGCTTTCGATGCGGCCCGTGCGGTAATTGTATTTCGGCTGGTGCGCGAGAAACATCTCGCCCGTCTCAAGCGCCCGGCGCATCTCGCCCATGAGCGAGAGATTCTGAGCCGGGTCGCCGTAGGCCGCCTTGTCGAACATGGCGACCTTCTGCATCGCAGAGCGCGCCTGGTCCAGCGCGACGCTGGCGCGCTCGACCATTTCCCCCGGGCTTTCGCCTTTTCCGCGCGGCTGCGCGAGGCCGATGGTTATGGTGACGTCGAGCTCCTGGTCATCGAGCAGCAACGGCTGTTCAATGTTGGTTACGAGCGCGCGCGCCCGCTTGTGCGCGTCCGCCTCGTCTTCCGCGAGGAAGGCCACGCCAAGCATATCGTTGGAGAGTTGCCCCATCGGCGCGTTTGGAACGAGGCGCGCAAGACGCCCGCCCAGCGTGCGCAGCATGTTCCCGGCCAGCGCATAACCGATTGCGCCGCGCATGTGCGCGAAGCGATCGACGCCGATCGCCGCTAGATAAAGTCGTTGCGGTTGTTGCGCGGCGGCGAGCCGGCGCTCCAAAGCAAGGCGATTGGGCAGACGCGTTTCCGAGTCGTGATAGGCGAGCTGCGTGATCTTGCGCTCCCGCTCGCGGATCGTCTCGATCATCGCATTGAAGCTTTCAGCCAGACGGGAAAGCTCGTCCTTCGTGGGTACGACAACGGAGTTGTAGAGGCCTTGCTGCAGGCCCTTGGCGGCATTTTCCAACGTCGACAACGGCTGGGTGATGCTTTGCGCCAGGAACCATGTGCCTGCGACAAGGATCGCAAGACCGATGGCGCTGATGACGATCAGCGTGCCGAACAGAGCTCCGTACGGCGAAAACACGCTCGAAAGCGGATATTGCAGTAAGAGCACGCCACGCGTGCCGTCAAGCGAGTCCAAAGGCTGCACGAATGCGATCGCGTGATTATCCGGCGTTCGCTCAGCGCGCGGGTCGCGTCTGGCCAACGCGTCGTCAATGAATTGGCCCAATGCATGCGGCCGGTCCGCGCCAAGCCCAATCCAGCCGTCGCGCTTCATCAACACGCTGGCGTCGACGCGCGTCGAAGAGAGCGCTTCCAGCGCCTCCAGCTGGTCGTTTTCGATACGCGCGCCCAGCACGATCCATCCCAGACCATCTGGGATTGGCGCTGTCGCCGCTTGGTAGACGCTCCCGCCGACCGACAAGACGCCGCTCGGCGAGGCCTCGCGCTCAAGAGCAACCTGCAGGCCGGGCGAGACCGATCGGTTTGACGCGGTCTCGTCACCGATAATCAGTCCCTCCCGCGTTACTAGGAACGCGACGTTGGCCTCGCTGCGGTCGCTTAGATCGTTGAGCAGCGCCCGGATCATGGGTTCGCTGTGTTCGCTCACCGCTTGTTGCAGCAAGGTTTGGCGAGCCGTGCCATTGGCGTTGTCGTGCAGACGCTGGAGGCGCAGCTCCGACATCTGTTGGAAGGTGGCGCCCGTGCTGACGAGCTGCTCGCGCGCCAGCCGCTGCGTATTGTCAGAGATCGCGAAGTACGCTGTAGCGCCGATCAGAAAAAGCACCGCGCAGAACAGCCCGGTGTAAAGAACGGTCAGCTTGACCCGCAGGCGGCGAAACATGCGCCTACCTGTTTATCAAGGGTCGCAAGCGGGAATCGCGCCTCATGTAACCGGTAGTACTGCCCGGCCATAAAGCGAGCGTTAACTCTGTAAACTCAGTGCCCGTTGTGCTCGGCGGTCGACGCGCCCGGACGTCGAACCGGAAGCGAAACATCAATGTCGCCGGCTCGCTCGAAAGTGAGACGTACGGGGATCGTTTCACCGACGGCGAATGGCTGCGTCACGCCATAGAACATCAAGTGCCGCCCGCTCGGCGCAAGTTCGACCGATTGGCCGGCTGGGATCGCAAGGCGCGCAACGGCGCGCATCTGCATGACGCCGCCTTCCATCGTCATTTCGTGCACTTCAACGCGTTCGGCGCGCGCGCTTGACGCGCTGAGTAGGACGTCCTCGGCCGCCGCATCGTTGACCAGCGTCAGATAGCCGGCGGAGACGTCCACGCCGCCCGGCGTGGGCGCGGCCCAGGCATTCTCGGCGCGCAACGCCGCCGCGGGCGCTTCCTCCGCACCGCGGGGAGTCTCGGAGGGCTGTCCACACGCGGTCAGCGCGACGAGAAGAGCGGCGATGAGAATTCTCATGGGCAGCTTTTGTACTTCGCTGCATGCCGCCTACGCAGGCGGCGCATTGCCGCAAACCCCAAATCCCGCGCGGTTGAACGCCGCCGCCGCCGACCTAGCTCAACAAGACAGCCCGAGGAGACCCGCCATGTTCCAGCTCACCCCGCTTCCGTTCGCCGAAAACGCGCTTGAGCCGCTCATGTCGCGCGACACGCTGAACACGCACCACGGCAAGCACCATGCGGGCTACATTAAAAAGACCAACACAGCGCTTGCGGAAAAGCCGAACGCCCCCAAGCGACTTGAGGACGTCGTGCGTCTCGCGGCGCGCGAGAAGGACCAGAAGCTTTTCAACAATGCCGCGCAAGGCTGGAACCACGGTTTCTTCTGGCAGAGCCTCTCGCCGGACGGGGGCGGGACGCCGCAGGGCGATCTGGCAAAAGCGATCGATCAGGCCTTCGGCTCCTACGACGCCTTCCGCGAGGAAGCCAAGACCAAGGGAGAGGGCCATTTCGCGTCAGGCTGGTTGTGGCTGGTCGCCGACGGCGCCGGCAAGGTGAGCCTGCAGGACTTGCACGATGCGCAGACGCCGATCGTCGATCCGGCAGTCACGCCGCTCTTCACCTGCGACCTGTGGGAGCACGCCTACTATCTCGATTACAAGAACGAGCGCGGCAAATTCCTGGGCGCATTCTTCGACAAGCTGGTGAATTGGCGCTTCGCCGAAGGCCAGTTTGCCGCAGCGCGCAAAGCCGGCGAGGGCGGTTGGGCTTATCCCGCCTGAAACGAGCAGCGTGCTGGACCGATCACCCGCAAGCGCAGGGCAGGCGCCGCCTCGCGGCATGGACGGGGCGGCGCTTTGCCGCCTATAACGGCTCCAATTTCCGTCCATTTGGGAGCCTCTGCGATGCGCGCGATCCAGAATTACATCAACGGCAAAACAGCGGCGCCAGGCGGCGGGCGCGCGGGCCGCGTGTTCAATCCGAACACGGGCGCGCAGCAAGCCGAAGTGGCGTTCTCCGCCGCGCGCGATGTCGACGCCGCTGTGCAGGCGGCGCTCGCGGCGTTTCCGGCGTGGGCCGCGACCAATCCGCAGCGCCGTGCACGCGTGATGTTCAACTTCAAGGCGCTGGTCGAAAAGAACATGGACGAGCTGGCGCACTTGCTCTCGTCCGAGCACGGCAAGGTGCTGGCCGACGCGCGCGGCGACGTGCAGCGCGGCCTCGAAGTGATCGAATTTGCCTGCGGCATCCCGCATGCGATGAAAGGCGAATACACCGAAGGCGCCGGCCCCGGCATTGACGTCTATTCGATGCGTCAGCCGCTCGGCGTCGTCGCCGGCATCACGCCGTTCAACTTCCCGGCCATGATCCCGATGTGGAAGTTCGCGCCCGCCATCGCCTGCGGCAACGCCTTCATCTTGAAGCCGTCGGAGCGCGACCCCGGCGTGCCCATGCGCCTCGCCGAATTGATGCTGGAG
>DASPMA010000017.1:0-5874 GCA_035627335.1 Binatia bacterium | reverse complement strand
TTCCGCCGCGCCGGCTTCTCCGATGAGATTCTTCTGCAGGCGCACCATACCACCAAGCTGGGTTTGCGCGACAGCATCGTTCTGGCAAAGCATCCCTCCTAAACTCGGACCCCTCGCCGATATGTCGCGACCACCTCCTCTCTCCGCATCAGCTCTTCATCTGCGTCCCCTGACTGTTGCCGACGCCGCGGCGCTGTTTGCGGCGCATGGCGATCCGGAGACGCACAAGTATTGGTCGAGCCCCGCGCACGGCACTGTGGATGAGACCGCGCGCTATATCGAAAACACATTGGCGATGGAGGGCGCCCACGTTTGGGCGATCACCGAAAGCGGCGGCGAGGCGCTGGGCCGGATTGCCGTGTTTGCGCTGCGCGAGGGCGTCGGCGAGATCGGCATAGTAATGCGTCGCGATGCGACTGGGCGCGGGCTTGCATCAAAAGCGCTGCAGCTGGTCGGCGAGTACGCGTTCGGCGAACTCGGCATGCACCGGCTGATGGCCGACATCGATCCGGAAAACAGCGCCTCGATCTCGCTTTTCCTGCGCGCGCGGTTTCAGCGCGAAGGCCTGCTGCGGCAAAACTGGAAGACGCACCTCGGCTTGCGCGACAGCGTCATCATGGCAAAGCTGCGCGAGTAGCGCCGAAAAGATGTGGCCCGCTCAGCGATCCGAGCGGGCCACGTTAGTGCAGTAATGGTCGGGCCTTAGAACCGCGCGCGGGTTCTGACGTAGTAGAAGCCGCCGTTGAACCCTGCCGGTCCGTATTGCGGATAGGCCGAGCCGGCCACGCCGGCCCACGGATTGTCATCTGGATAGGAGTCGAACGCGTTCTGGACGCCGAGCGCGATTTGAGCGCGTTCGGTAATGTCATAGCCCAATTCGAGGTCGACGGTGACTTGAGCGTCGCCGTTATATGGCAGATCGCATCCATCCGGCGCGGCGCTGTTGTAAGCATCGAGGTGGCACTCGAAGAACTCACCGAAATAGTTCACACGCGCCAGCCCGTTCCATGGTCCTTGTTCGTGATTGAGCGTGAGGCTGCCACGGACGGCTGGCAGGCCGTCCTCGAGCACCTTGCGGCGTCCCGGCGACAGCGGCGCAGCCGTGTCTTCGCCGGTATCGGTAACCTCGGTGTCGGTCCAGTTCGCCACCAGTGCGAGCGAAGAGTTTCCGCCCAACATCTCGAAGTCGTAGGTGGCGACGATGTCGATGCCCTGCGTCGTCGTGGCGAACGAGTTGGTGAAGAAGCCGAAGCTGGTCAGGTCTTCGAAGCCCTCGAAGTCGTCGGCCTCAAGCGCAGCGGCGGCGTCGAGCAGGTTCAGGACCTGGGTCGTATTGGAGCCAGGAGGAATCACGACCCCCTCCTCACCCGCAAACTCCAGCAGCTCGCCTAGGAAATCCTGCTGATCCGAGATGGCGATGCGGTCCTCCACATCGATGTGGAAGTAATCGACCGTCACGTCGATGCCGCCGATGGTGAAGCCGGCGCCGACCGTGAAGTTCTCCGACTCTTCCGGCGTCAGCGTCGGGCGCACGCCGGTGTCGGCTTCGAGGCGATCGGCGATGAATTGGCCGGCGGTCGACGACAATGGGATCGTGCCCTGGTCGACCAGGTTCACGCCGTCAAATGCGGTCGTGATGTTGGTGACATTGGCTTGGCCCGCGGTCGGCACGCGGAAGCCGGTGCTCCAAGTCGAGCGAACCGTGAAGTCGTCGGTGAAGCGATAGAGGCCGCCGACCTTGTAGTTCGTGGTCGATCCGTAGGTGTCGTAGAAGTCCTCGTAGCGGATGGCAGCCTGCAGCACGAGCTGTTCGGTGACGTCCGCTTCGAGGTCGAGATATCCGGCATAGTTCTCTTGCGTATCTTCGCCAGCGCTCGCCGGCGTGAAGCCGCCGAAGCCGTTCGAACTTGACGAGAAGCCCTGGCCGGCGGGAAAGCCCGCGGACGGCGCCGCCAAGGGACCTAGCGCGAACGACGCGTCATCGCCTTGGCGGATTTCAAACGTCTCGCTGCGGTGTTCGGCGCCGAACGCGACGTTGAGATCCGACGCCAAGCCCATCGGAATCGCATAGTTGAAATCGATATTGAAGTTCTCGTCGATCTGGCTGTAGCCGCCCGGACGGAACGAGGTTGGCGTATCCGGACCCAAGCTCGCGTTGATCGTGTTGTTGATGAAGAAGTCGATGTCGTTTTGGCCGTAATAGTAGCTAACATCCCAGCTCAGGCCAGTACCAATGCCAAGGTCGCCGCGAAGACCGATGGCGATCGACCTGTCTTCCAACTCGCCCCCAAAGCGCGGCGTAAAGCCGCCCGGGAACAGTTCGACGAACGAGAAGCAGTTGTCATCGGCCTGCACGCTGGCGAGGAAGCCGGGATCAGGGATCAAGCCGCCGCCGAGCGTCAGCGGAATGCCGGCAATGCAATCCCCGGCCGTGTTGACTGAGAGATCGCCCACCAAAATCGAGGGCACGTTGTCGGCGTCTACGTCGCCCGGGTCCAACAAACCAGTGTCAGGGTCGACTTCCGGCCCTGCGTACACGCCGGCGCGGTTGGTCGGGTTGCGGAAGAAGAACCCGTTCTCCACCCGGCGCTCGGAATAGTTGCCGAAAGCGTAGAGTTCGGCGGCTTCGCCCAACGGCAGCGCGCTGTTGGCGAAGACGGTGAAGTCGTTGTCGACGTTCGGCGAACCCCAGGGCTGCACCGGGTCTATCACGTCGGTGTTGCCGGCGGCGATCAGCGCCGCCGCATCATCGCGCTGGACGGACCGGCTGGTTGCGTCCGCCTCGCCGTACTCGGCGCTGATGTTGAAGAAGCCGTCGTTGCCCAGCGCAAAGCCAATATTGCCGGCGACGCTCCATGCGGTTCCGTCGCCTTCATAGGTCTGGCCCCATTCCGCTTCGACCTGGCCGCCGCTCGGATCGTCACGCAAAATGAAGTTCATCACCCCGGCGATGGCGTCCGAACCGTATTGGGAGGCTGCGCCGTCACGGAGCACTTCGACCCGCTCGATCGAAATCGCGGGGATCACAGAGATGTCCGCCCCTTGCGCGCCGTCCGACAGGCCCCCGCCGAGGAAGGTGATCACCGCCGCGCGGTGCCGGCGCTTGCTGTTGACGAGGATGAGCGTGTTGTCAGGCGGCAGGCCGCGCAGATTGGCGGGGCGGATCAGCGTGGCCGCATCCGAGATGGGCTGCGTGTTCACATTGTACGATGGCACCGAGGTGCGGATGATGTCGGAGAGATCGCTGTCGGCCTGGTTGAGCAGCTCAGCTGAGCCAATGACGTCAACGGGGGCGGGTGTGTCCGCAGCCGATCGCTCCGCGCGCCGGGTGCCGGTGACAACGATCGCCTCTTCTTCGTCCTGGGCATAGGCCAAGGAGTTGGGGAAGCCCCACATCGACCCTGCGACGGCTACGACGCCGCACAACAACTTCACCCGCTTCATGACTTGCTCCCTCCGTTGCAAGAACCTGAAGGAGGTCACAGCTTTGTGAATCTGACAAATGATTTGAATGACAAGTTACGGCGTGCTGCGTGGATGTTGCGGCGCAGCAACGCCAATCTGAGAAGCGAAGTCGTTGCTACACCTTCGGCTGACCGGTCGTTCAGTCAATCGCGCCGTGTCGCTTACATCGTCTCGATGAACTTCAAACCGTGCATGCCATCGTGCGAACGGACCTTGGCTTTGCGCGCACGGATATCCTGCACCATCTCCAGGGCGGTCCTGTTGACAGGCGGCAGTTTCGCATCGCTCTGGCCAAGCGGGGTGACGCGGTCGCCCCAGCGTACGAGGTGCGCGCACACAGTGAGGCCAGCGCCGAACGCGGGCATCAGTACGAGCGCCCCGGGCTTAACCCGGCCCTCCTCCAGCGCTTCCGCGAGCGCGACGGGCACGGTGGCCGCGCTCATGTTGCCGTAGCGCTCAACGGTGAGCATCACTTTGTCCGGCGAAACGCCGCTGCGCGAGACGACCGCGTCGATGATGCGCAAATTCGCTTGGTGCGGGACGACAAGATCGATGTCGTCGGGCGTGACGCCGCATTTCTCCATGACGGCCTGGCTGGCTTGCACCATGCCCTGCACGGCGCGCTTGAAGATCTCCTGCCCGTCGAAATCCCAGTCGGTATCGCCCGAGGTGACATTGCGATTTGTGTAAAGCGTGCCCATGCCGCGCACGCGCAATGTTTGGCGGGCGTCCGCGAGACATCCGAGCTGTTCGCCGATGACGCCTTCCTGTTTGTCGGTCGCTTGCAGCACGACGGCGGCGCACCCGTCGCCAAACAACACGGCGACGTTGCGGTTATCCCAGTCCATGAATGGCGAGATGATTTCAACGCCGATTACGAGCGCGGTTTTGGCGACGCCGGTGCGGATCATCGAGGTAGCGGCCGTCAAGCTATAGAGAAAACTCGTGCACGCCGTATTGAGATCGATCGAGGCAGCGCGCGTCGCGCCGAGCGCGGCTTGTACCCCCGACGCGGTGTTGGGCACCTGCTCATCGTTGGAGCAGCTGCCATAGATGATCAGACCGAGATCGGCGGCCTCGACGCCGGCGCAGGCGAGTGCGCGCTTAGCGGCGACGACGGCCATCTCGGTGGCCGACACGTGGCTGACGCGGCGCTCCTTCATGCCGGTGCGCGAGACGATCCATTCGTCACTAGTGTCCATGAAGGTGGAGAGGTCGGCGTTGGTCAGCACCGCCGGCGGCATGCATTTGCCCCAGCCCGTGATCGCGGCGTACGTCATATGAAAATCCCAGTTAACGCAGCATGCGTAGCAAGCCGGCCACGCCGCGTCATCCCGCGAACGTCAGCTGCGGGGCTAGGCCCGCAGCATCCTCTGGAACGGGGAAAGCTCGCGCGTCTCCGCCTCGCCTCTGCGCAGTTCAGCCGCCACGACAAGGCGGAATGTCGACCCCCGCCCCGGCGTGCTTTCGACTGAGACGTCGCCGCCGAGCAACTGCGCGAAATTGCGGGTGATGGCGAGGCCAAGCCCGGTGCCTTCAAAGCTTCGGGTTGTGGAGCCGTCCCCCTGCTCGAACGGCTGGAACAGCGCGTCCAATTTATCGGCTGCAATCCCAATCCCGGTGTCGCGCACCTCGAACACCATGTTCTCCCCCGCGCGCCGCGCGCGCACAGAGATAATGCCGCGCGTGGTGAACTTGGCGGCATTGGCGAGGATATTGACCAGGCATTGATGCAGCTTGAGCGTATCGCTGCGCGTCTCGCCCAAGCCGTCGCGTACGATCTCGACGGCGATGGTGTTGCCGTTGGCTTCCGCCTGCGGGCGCACGGCGTCGACGGCGCCGAGCACGAGTTCACCGACATTGTAGGCTTCGGCCGCAACGTGCATGCGGCCGGCTTCGATCCTGGACAGGTCGAGAATCTCGTTGATCATTCTCAAGAGGTGCCGCGCAGCCCGCAACACCCGGTCGTGGTCGTCGATGTCCTCCGCGCGCGCGGCCGCCTCAGCGCCTTCGCGCATGATCTCGCTGTAGCCTATGATGGCGTTGAGCGGCGTGCGCAGTTCGTGGCTCATGTTGGCGATGAAGCGCGTCTTGGCTTCGCTCGCCTCCTCGGCAGTGCGGCGCGCCTCCTCCAGATCGCGCGTACGCTCGAGCACGCGGTCTTCGAGGTGCTCGCGTTCGCGCTCCAGCTCCGTCATTGCCAACGAGAGCCTGTTCGAGAGATCGCGCTCCTCGGCGGCGGTGCGCACCGCATCGGCGCGCAGCCGGTCGCCCTCGATTAGGGCCTCGCGGAACGCGCGCAGTGCGCGCGTTCCGCGAGGCCCTAATCGAGGGCGACCGGCTGCGCGCCGATGCGGTGCGCACCGCCGCCGAGGAGCGCGATCTCTCGAACAGGCTCTCGTTGGCAAT
>DASPMA010000016.1:0-2394 GCA_035627335.1 Binatia bacterium | reverse complement strand
CGAGGGCATGCGCACCCCGGGCTTCAATTCATCGGCGTGTTCGATCCAGCGGCGCATGGTTGGCGCGTCGTTCGGCAGGACGCCGGCGGCGAGGGTGCGGCGGCTTGCAACATGGGTAAGGTCCGGACCCACGCGCCCGTTGGCCTCGCCGCGCACGGCGTGACACGCCGCGCAGCCGACCCGATCGAATAGACGTGCGCCTTCGCCCTCGAAGCCGCTTGCCGGAGCCGCTTGCGCGTCGCGCCACGCTTCGAATGCGCCCTGCTCCAGCGCCACGACCTCGAACGCCATCAGCGCATGCGCGGCCCCGCAATATTCGGTGCACATGCCGCGATAGATTCCGGCGCGGTTCGCCTGGCCGCGTACGATGTTGCGGCGCCCCGGTATCATATCGAGCTTGGGCGCGATCTCGGGGACCCAGAAGCTGTGGATCACGTCGGCGGATTCGAGTTCGAATGTGACCGGCGCGCCGACCGGAATGCGGATCTCGTTTGCGGTTTCGAACAGCGGTCGATCGCCGTCGAAATACGTGACTCGCCACCACCACATTTCGCCGACGACGCGGATGCGCATTTCGCCGCGCCGCGGCGGCTCGGCCACCCGCGCCGTCGTCCATAAGCCATACACGAGGCTGGCGCTGAGCACGACAACCGGAAAGAGGAAGCCGCCGATGAGGATCGTGCGCGGCTTTGCGATCTCGCGCCTGAGTTTGCTGTCGCCAAGCGCGATCCACAACACCACGAGCACGATGACGAGCACGGCGAGGCCGACGCCCAGCATCACCCAGGTGATCTCCGCCAGCGGTTCGGCGAACGGCCCTGCCGGTCGCAAGGTCGGCGGAGGCCAGCTCTTGTCGGGCAGCGCTCCCCTCCTTGGATCGGCTATCGGGGGAACACGAGGAGCGGTACGTAGTTCCGCCTCGATGCGGGCCGGCATCGCCTTCGCGCTTCTCGTATCGGCCGCCGCGTGCAGCGGGCCGGTGCTGGAGCCGCGCCCCGTCTCTGGAGAAGCGATTGCATTCGGCGCAGGGCCGAGCGGGGCGCGCAACGCATGCTTCACCTGTCACGGACTCGCGGGCGAAGGGGCCGGCGCGTCACCGCGCCTTGCCGGCCTCGAGGCGGGCTATTTGACCAAGCAATTGTTCGATTACGCGAGCGGCGAGCGGTCCGATCCGGTAATGGGCCCGATCGCGCGCGCGATGAGCGACCGCGACAGACGCGCCGTTGCACACTATTACGCCGCCCGCGCGCCCCTGCCGGCCTTGGTCACGGCGCCGCCTCATGTTTACGCGCAGGGCGATGCAGCGCGCGGCCTGCGCGCTTGCGCCGATTGTCATGGCGCGCAAGGCCGTGGCCGCGGCCCCGGCAATCCGGCGCTGGCCGGCCAACCCGCGGCGTACACGATCGAACAGCTGCGGCGCTGGAAGTTCGGCGAGCGCCGCAACGATCCGCGCAATGTCATGAGCCCGATCGCACGTGCGCTGACGGATGAGGAGATCGAAGCGGTCGCCGCCTATCTTGCCGGCGCGGAAACGCGCGACGGCGCATGAGGCTCACGGACGTGGCTTGGTCTTGAACAGCCAGGGGATCATGCGCGCCAGCACGGTGTCCTTGTCGATGAACTGGTGCTTCAGGGCAGCGCCAATGTGCATTGCCAGCAAACCCGTCGTGATCCAAACGAGGACGAGGTGAGCGGTCTCGGCGCGCTGTTCGAGCTGCGCCCGCTCGATGAAGCTCAGGTCCACAGGCAGCGGGAACACCGGCGCCGACCATCCCAACGGCAGAACGATCTCTTCGCCCGCGGTTTGTGAAATCATCAGCCAGCCGGTGACGGGCAGCGCGAACATCACGCAGTAGAGCGCAAAGTGCGTCAGCTCCGCGGCAAGGCGCTGCCAGCCGGGCAGATCCTCCGGCTTTTCCAGCTCCGGCAGAATGAACGGCGCGATCATCCGCCAGCCGGCGCGCATGAATGCGAGCGACAGGAGCGCCAGGCCGACAAGAGCGTGAATGGCGTACCCTGCGAGCTTGTCGTAGCCGGCCGGAAGGGATGACACCCACCACCCCCAGCCAAGCTGAAACAGCAGCAGCGCCGCCATCGCCCAATGGAAGAATATGCCGATCGGATGATAGTGCGGCCGCCCGCGTTCGTCCTCCGCTCGGTCGGCCGCCGACTCTGTGATCGCCGCCATCGTTGCTCCAGACGCCGCTCCTATGGAACATGAGCAAAGCGCCAGGGTTCCTCGACTTAAGGGACGGTGGCGCGAATGACCTCAATTCCCTATTGCGGCCTGCCGCCTCTGCCCTCCGCGCTGCTTGGCGCCTGGAAGCTCGATCCGATCGCCTCCGGCGTGTTCATTGCGATCCTGATCACCTACATGCTCGGCGTTCAGCGGGA
>DASPMA010000015.1:0-2252 GCA_035627335.1 Binatia bacterium | reverse complement strand
CGCGCGCGCTGGAACTTGAGCCGCGCGATGTCGCCGCTTGGACACAGTGCGCGGCGGCCGAGCGCGCGCTGGGCCGGCACGACGACGCCGCGCGCAGCTGCGAGCGCGCGCTCGAAATCGACCCACGAAACCGCACGGCGCTGAACGACGGCGGCGCGGCGCTCGCGAAAATCGGCCGCTTCGAGGAGGCGTTGGAGCTGTTCGATCGGTTGGTGAAGGTCGACCCCGACTCTGCCTCCGCGCACACCAATCGTGGCAAAGTGCTTGCCGAAATGGGCCGCTATGAAGAAGCGTGTTCGGCGTACAAGCGCGCGCTCGTCGCCAACCCGAACCACGCCCCGACCTGGAACAGTCTCGGCGTCGCGCGTGCGGCGTTGGGACGCTACGCGGAGGCGATCGATGCTTACGAGAGCGCGAGCCTCGGTGAGAACCAGAATTTCGACGCGGGCCATCCACTGTTCAACAAAGCCACGGCGCTGCTGTTGTTGGGCGATTACCCGCGCGGCTTTGACAGCTACGCGCAGCGCTTCGCCGCCAAGGCGACAAACCAGCCGCCTCGGGTGGAGGAAGCCCCACGCTGGGATGGTGAGCGTGTGGACGGCGTGATGCGCGTGCGCGGTGAGCAGGGTGTTGGCGATCAGCTGTTGTTTACGCGGTTATTGCCGCTTGTAGTCGCGCGCACGCCGCGCGTGGCCGTCGATTGCGATCCGCGTATCGCTTCGCTTCTAAAGCGCGCCTATCCGCGGCTTGAGTCAGTGCTTGCGCCGAGCGAAATAGCTCGTGATGTGCGCGCGCATATTGCGATGGGCGATATCGCCGGGGTGCTCAAGCTCGGGCCAAAGGACATTGCCGCCCTGCCGGTTGCGATGAGCGCGGATGCCGAGCAGACGCGAGAATTTCGCGTCAAATACGAGGCGCTCGCGAACGGCCGGCCGATCGTGGGCATCGCCTGGGCCTCGCCGCGCGCCAAGCTGGCCCGCTCAAAGAGCGCGGCGCTGGAGCATTGGGGCGCACTGCTGCGGGAGCCATATTTCTTTGTGAGCCTGCAGTACGGCGATAATCGCGCCGACATCGAAGCGGCAGAAGCGGCGTTCGGCTGCGAAATTCATCGCGACGAGAATGTCGACCAATTGCGCTCCATCGAGGATTTTGCGGCGCAGCTCGCCGCCTTGGACTGCATAGTCACGGTGTCGAACACGACGGCGCATGTCGCCGGCGCGCTCGGCCTTAAGTGCCTTGTGCTCGTGCCGCCCACGCACGGCCTGCATTGGTATTGGGGCGTCGAGGGCGCGACGACGCCGTGGTATCCAACGCTTTCGCTTGTGCGGCGCGCGCTTGGAGCGCCGTGGGACGAGCAGATCGCCGAAGCGGCCGGCGCGGTGCGCACTGCGCTTTTGCCGTAGCGTCGTGCGGAAATGCCGCGCGCCTCGCGCCGATTACGCTTGCGCTCGGCCGGGGCGTCGCGATGATGCGCCGCGAGGAAGAATCTCTCGGGGGAAGTTGCATGAAGCCGATGTTTTTGATGGTCGCCGCCGCTACTGCGGCGCTGTGCGTGAGCTTGCCGGCGCAGGCGCAGGTGAACACAAACCAGAGCGGCGCCTACGGCCAAGTCACGCTGACGTCCGGTTTCCAGCCCGATCCGCACAGCGTCACGCTGACGGCGGGCGGCGATGTCGAAGCGAGCAGCGTCGACGGAGACTGCGTAGGCATGATTGCCCGCCGCGCCGACTTCACGTTGCGTTACCGCGACGCGGGCGATCTTCCGCTGATCATTTCCGCAGCCTCGGAGGGCGACGCGACGCTGGCGATCCGCGCGCCCGACGGGCAATGGTACTGCGACGACGACAGCGGCGGCGGGCTCAATCCGCAGGTGCGCTTTCAAGCGCCCCGCAATGGCCGCTATCAGATCTGGGTCGGCACGTTTGGCGAAGAGCCGACGCCGGCGGTGCTGAGCATTTCCGAAATCGATCAGCGTCCCGATTATGCGCTCGAGCCGGCCTACGGTTCGGTCGATCTCGTCTCCGGCTTTCAGCCCGATCCGCACACGATCGGCATCTCGGCCGGCGGCGAGCTTGACGCTTCGGTCATGGGCGTGCCCGGCTGCATCGGCTGGGTCGCGCGCGCGCCGGACTATCGCGTGAACTGGACCGCGGGCTCGGGCGCGCTCCCGCTTGTATTCTCGGTCGCATCGGAGTCGGACACCACGCTGGTGATCAACGACGCCGAAGGCAATTGGGTCTGTGATGATGACG
>DASPMA010000014.1:0-9254 GCA_035627335.1 Binatia bacterium | reverse complement strand
CCTCCTCGCGCGAAATTGTCAGCGGGCGAAGGTCTTCGGGGTGAAAGCGTGACCATGCCCCGCGGGGCGCCGCCGCCGCCTTCGAGAAAGCGGTGCCGAAATCGACGCAGAGCGTCCAAGGCTCTCGCGGCGCATTCATTTGCGTTTTGCTCTGGCCGCCGCAACGCGCGCCTTGATCAGTACCTCCCGCCCCCGCGCAACGCCTTCATCGACGATCTGAACGCGTTTCGGGGCGCGGTTGGAACTCGCCGCGAGGTCGTGACGCCTGGCGTCGAAGTCCTCTAAGGCCCCGGCTTTGCCTATGCGCGAGAGTCCCCGCCGTCGTGCTGCGCGGCTCAGTGCGAGTTGCAGAAAGCTCAGCGCCTCGTCGCGCGCATCGTCGCTCCGTGCTGCGATCGCCCGGCCGCACTCGACCAACGCTTCCGCCAGCGCGCCATCCGCTTGGATCCAGGCCGCTTCCGCAAGTGCGTCCACGGGCGGACCGGCGCGCTTGGACGCGCGTTTCGCGGGATGCTTTGACGGTGGCCTTTTGGCCGGCGGCATATGCAGGTCCAAGCTCAAGCTAAATCAGCTTAACGCCCGACCCGACGATTTCCCTAGAGGCGAAGGCTGATGCCAAGCGTCGCCCGGTTTTCGTCATAGTCGATGGCCGGAGCGTTGGAATCGATTTCCTCGTGGACGATCCGGCCCTCGAGCGCCACTCGAGGGTTCAAGAACCAATCGACCCCCACGTCATAATTGATGTGGTCGTCCTCGCGATCGTCCGCAAGGAAATCGCGGTTCGCGAACCCGGCTCCGGCGGTAAGAATAACGTTGCGGAGCAATTCATGATCGACTCGCGCCCCGAACCGCGTGAGGACGTAGGGCTCTGCAGATCTGCCAATCACATCTTCGCTGTTGCGGCTGGCGTTCACGCTGATGGTCGTCAGGCGCGTGATGTACCATTGCAAATTGCCGAACACGGCAAGGCCGTCCGAACTGCCTCCATCCGCGTATTCGCGCTCGAAGTGACCGACCGCGATCTCACCTTCCATCAGGTCCGTGAAATCGATCGACGCCCCGACCAGATAGGTCGTCCCGTCCGAACTGAGCGTCGGATCATTGTTGTAATCCCGCTCATCGGCGCTCGCTTGTCCGAACAGGCCAATGCGTGGAGTGACGGCGACATCCACTCGTGCTGAAGCGCCTGTGCCCTCGAAGTCGCGGAAGTTCTGGAGGTCGTCGTAGTCGTTTTCAGATTGCCAAGCGGCGACGCCGAAGCGCACCCGATTGAAAGAATGCTGCGCCGAAACATTGAAATAGGTGCGGTCGAATTCCGTGAGCGGCGTTCCCACCCCTCCCGCATCCGGATCGCTTCGCGCCTCGATCTCATGCGAAACCCGCGCTACGAGACCGATGTTCGTCGAACGGCCAATGTCGAGGCGACCGCGAAGACCCGCATAAGACGTCTCGTGATCTTCGCTTGAGAATTCATCGTGCGTCACGGAAACGTAACCAGCGTCGGCGCCGAGGGCGTGCCGCGACCAGTTGCTGTTCAAACGCGCATGCGCTCCGAGCGTGTAGATCGTGTCCTCTTCTTCTACGGCCGGATCGGCGAACAGGTTATCCGTCATCGTGATCGCGCCGTCGAGGCTGCCGTGCAACATGAAGGCGCCCAACCGCGTGCCCCGCGGGTCGTACTCAGGGCGGGGCCGCTCGCGGACCGATACGCTTTGGTCCTCGTCCTGAGCCGCTGCGTGAAGGGGGGCGAATGCGATGAGCGACGCTGCGAACAGCGATAGAACTGGACGTACCCGCACGAAAAAATCCCCCAAGGGCGCTAGCGCCGACTGGGTTGCCAGGCGGGCGCGCCGTGATTGCTTGAGCAATCGAGCCTGAGAACTGCCCCGCAACGCAACAGGTTGCTCTTTGCGCGAGAAACCCGGTGGATAACCACGCGCAGAAATCTGGGACGCAGGCATGGGACGCTCCTTGGCGGCCCATCGTGCTACATCCCCGGGGGATGGGTCCCCCGCCGCGCCGGCGGGCCCGGGCCAGTCGCGACGCCATAGAACTGGCGCGCCGACGGCAAACGTCACCTTAATTTCGGGGGATTTTTTGAACTTTGGCGCTGACTATGGCTGCGCGGTCGCGGTGCGGATCAATTCGACGCCCCAGCTGCCCGCGACGACCACCAGCACCCACACGGCCGCGCAGTAAAAAACCAGACCCGAGACGACCAGCCAGCGAGGATAGGGCCGGCCAATACGGGGCTCAACCGAGGCCGATCCTTCAGGGTTCGGCTTCGGCGTTTCCCACTGTTGCGGGCGGCGCAAGGCGCCCAAGGCGTACTCCCAAAAATTTCGCCAAAGCGGTGGCGGTAATCGGGAAACGACTCTAGCCGGGAGAGCGTTCCACACAAGCTAACAAATCAGCCTAACCAACCACGCGATCTGGATTGCATTGCACAATGGCCGCGTGCCAAGTGTACGCGCCATTTGCGAGGGAAATGGCGGGGTGCTGCGATTATGGCCAACCAGATGATCGAGACGGGGTCCGCGATCCGGATTCCGTTTCGTGGCCGTCAAAATGCTGGTGACCGCTTCCGGTTTGCTGAGCCGCGCGTCGCACATCGGATCACTGACCGTCGCCTGATCCGCAAGGTCAAAGCCGCCAACAGCGCGCTCAAACGAGCGTTCGATTTAGCAGTTGCAGCATCGGCTCTGTTCTTTTTCGCACCGGCATTCTTGACCATCGCTTTGCTGATCAAGCTGACGGACAGCGGGCCGGTGCTCTACCGGCACACTCGCGTCGGCCGGCAGGGAGAGCGGTTCGAGTGCTTAAAATTCCGCACCATGGCCACGGACGCCGAGGAACGCCTCGCGCGCATCCTGTTGGACGATCCCTACGCAGCCGAGGAATGGCAGGAGACCCAAAAGCTCCGCAACGACCCGCGCATCACCATGATCGGGACCTTCCTGCGCAAATCGAGCCTCGATGAACTGCCCCAACTCTGGAACGTCATCCGCGGCGATATGAGCATCGTCGGCCCGCGCCCGATCACGCGCGCCGAACTCAATCGCTACGGCAAAGAGCGCCGCTACTACTTGCTCGTCCGCCCCGGCATCACGGGCCTCTGGCAAGTGAGCGGCCGCTCCAGCACCGGCTACGAAAAGCGCATCCGCTACGACCGCGAATATCTCGAAGAATGGTCGTGGCTCGGCGAGTTCTGGATCCTCCTGATGACGATCCCCGCCGTGCTTAATACGAAGGACGCGTGCTGATACATTAGCCGCGATAAGCGCGTTCGCCCGGCCGCGGCTCACGCGGTTGAATCGGCTTGAACACGCCGGTTCCAGTGATCAGCGTACGCTCCCCGCACCAGACGCGGCCGCGCACGACGTAAAGGCTGTCGTCCGTCGACAACACTTCCCCGCCGCCCTCAATCCAATCGCCAAGCCGCGCACTGGAGAGGAAGTCCACCGCCAGCCGCACCGTCACCCAGTAGGACGACGTCTCCACTGAAACGATGTGGCCCCAGGCCATGTCGGCGAAAGTCATCAGCATGCCGCCGTGGGCGTTGGTCATGCCGTTGGTGTGATGGTCCTCGACACGAAAGCCCATCGTGTATGCGCCGTTCTTGGCGCGCCGATAGAGCGGCCCGATCTGGCGGCCAAATCCGCGCCGCCAATCGAGCGCGGTGTAACCTTCAGGGACGTCGAATTCTGCTGGCGCGGCGAGATCGTCTGACATTCAGCCAGCGTACAGACGGACGCGCAAAAAACGAAGGGCGCGGCCCCGCATACGCCGCGCCCTTCGCTTTGTTAGGGCCCCCGCCCTTAGTCGACGAACTCGTCGTCGAAATCGTCAATGTTTGCCGCCTGCACGAGCTCGGTGGATGGACGCTCCGTCTTCAGGGCGCTTCGCGGCATGCCGTTGACCATGTCGCTGCGCACATCGTAACGCGCCGCGCGAATGGCCGGGTGAAACCCGACATTGTGCAGCGCGATCATCACGTCCTGGCCGCGTTCGCGCCAATACGCTTCGATCTTTTCCTTCAGGGCCATGGCCCCATCGCGCGAGCAATAGTCCGATTCCCCGCGGGAAGGCGTTAAACCTTCCCAAGAATTGTAGTCTTCCCCGCCGCCGACGTTCTGAATGGCGAAAGGTTTCATTGTCATGTCCTCAAAGCCCGGTTCCGAATGTTTGGCGTGAGGGCAAAATGACAAATGCAGACGCGCGCGAATATTGCACATAAGTCGGGGTCGAAGACCTATCGCGTTGCGCGAGAAACGATCTATGCCTCGGCCTAGGCCGTCTGGCGTATAGGAGCGCCGCAAAACTAGGATCACCTTCGCTGGCCGTACAGAGCCCGCGAAATGACCAGCGAACCCACGCGTCTCGTGCTTCTCGTTGAAGACGACTCCGCAGCCGCGGAAGCGCTTCTGCTGATCCTGCGCGATTGGGGCGCGGAAGTGATTCATGGGCCTGGCGGGGACGCGCTTGCCGCGGCCAATGGGCGACTCGGCGAAGTCCGCTGGATCATCACCGACTTTCACCTTGGCGCCGGCGAAGACGGGATCTCGCTCGTCAAACGCCTCCGGACCGCCGCGCCGACCGCGCGCGTGCTCGTGCTTTCCGGCTCCTTCACGGGACGGGCCACCGCCGAAGCGGCTCAAGCCGGTTTTGACGTGATGCAGAAGCCGGCGCGCGCTAAGTCAATCATCGAATGGTTGGAGCGCACTTAGACGATGAGCCACCGCCGCCGTTGACCGCGCCGGTTTTGCGGGGCTTGAACAATCCTGAGCGTTTGATGGGTTTGGCGGCGGTGCTCCTCGCCGCCTCTATTCTGGCAATCGTCGTTGCGCTGGTCGGGTTGGCCGGCATCCGCGCCGATGTTGTGCGTGACCAGATGGAGGCTCGCGGAGCGCGCCTGGCCGTCTATGCCCTGATGCAGGCATCCATTGACGCCGAGAACGGCCAGCGCGGCTACTTACTGACCAACGACGCGCAATTTCTCGCGCCGTATGCGAATGGCCGCACTGAGGCGTTTCGCCAGCTCGCCAGCCTTCGCGAAACGGCCAGCCGTCATCCTGATTTGCAAGATGACGTCTCGAATGCCGAGATCCTCGCCCGGCGGGCGTTCGAACAGTTGGCCGCACCCATCGAACAGCGCCATTCGCCCCGGGCCCTCCGCGAAGCCCTCCAGACATCCGAGGCCGCGATGGATGAGTTGCGCGCGCAGGCGAACTCGTTATTGCGCGACGTCGAGAGCTTGCTCGACGCGAGCCGGACGGCCGAGCGCAGAACAACGAACCGGCTCTACTGGCTGGGCGGCGCGCTTGCCTTGTTCGCGATGATCGCCGTCGCCGTGACCATCCTGGCGCTGTATCGCGAACGGCGGACCTGGCTCCAAACCTTCGGCGCACTCAGCGCCGCACGCGACGCGGCCGAAAATGCGCATGCGCGCGCTGCCGCTTCGGACCTGGCGAAGACGCGCTTCCTCGCCGTCGCCAGCCACGACATGCGCCAGCCGCTGCACGCACTGACGCTGTATCTCAGCGCGCTCGACCGGCGCATAGAAAACCCCGAGGCGCGGGGCATTCTCGCGAAGATGGAGCGCGCCACGGATTCCATGATCGCCATGTTCTCCACACTGCTCGATCTTGCGCGCGTCCAGGCGGGCGCCGTCGATCCGGAGGTCGACGATTTCCCGCTGCAAGTAGTGTTCGACCGCCTCGTCGCGGAAAACCCTGGAGGCAAGATCGAGGTCGAGCGAACAGATCTCCACCTTCACTCGGACGCCGTTCTGATCGAACGCGCGCTGCGCAATCTGGTCTCGAATGCGCTGAAACACGGCGGCGGGCGCGCACGGCTCAGCGCGCGCGCTCTTGGCGAGCACGCCGAGATCGTGGTCGCGGACGACGGCCCCGGCATCGCCGCGGAAGACCAGTCGCGCATCTTCGATGAATTCGTCCGGCTCGAGTCGCGTTCCGATGGACTTGGACTTGGACTTTCCATCGTCCGCGGCATCACGCGCGCGCTCGACATCCCCCTGGAGCTGCACTCCACGCCGGGAAAGGGCTCACGCTTCGTGTTGCGGCCGCCGCTGTCACAAGCCAAGGCGCGAAATGCTGCGCCGGCGCCTGCGCCACAAGGTCTGGGCGGCGCATCGGCGCTTGTCGTGGACGATGAGCCGCTGGCCCGCGAAGCCGTGGCCAATGCCTTGAGCGACATCGGGGCGCGCGTCCAGTCCGCGGCCAATGAAGCTGACGCTATGCGGATGATAGCGGACGGTTTCGTTCCGCGATTGCTGATCATGGATCTGCGCATTGACGGCAAGTTGGAGGGAATTGACGTCGCCCGGCGTCTAAGCGAACGGCTCACGCCCCCGCCCCACGTCATCGTCATCACTGGCGACACGGCGGCCGACACGCTCGCGCTGTTGCAGGAGTCCGGTTTTGCCTGGTTGATCAAGCCGGTCAATCCGCGCGACTTGAGTGAACTCGCAGCCGCTCAGATGACTGCGGCATAGCTAGTTCGGCGACGACTTCAGCTTGGCGATCGCTTCGGCGCGTGTGCGCACGCCCAGCGCGCGATAAATTGCGGCGAGATGAATCTTCACCGTGCCTTCAGCGATATTGAGTGCGCGCGCGATCTCCTTGCTCGCCCGC
This sequence comes from Binatia bacterium, assembly GCA_035627335.1. GTDB lineage: Bacteria > Pseudomonadota > Alphaproteobacteria > Caulobacterales > Aquidulcibacteraceae > Vitreimonas. The sequence goes on along the minus strand of DASPMA010000014.1, from coordinate 2,601 downwards.
CCTTTCAGCAATTCGCCGAGCACTTCTTTTTGCCGGATGGTCAGCTTCTCGCCGCCATTGAGATCGGCCGCCTGGGCCATGCGCGGCGTTTCCGTCGCCTCACGTTTGCCCAGGGCCGGCGGCACGAAAATTTGGCCATCGAGAATCGCGCGTATCGCGGCGGCGATCTCGTTCGAACCCATCGATTTGGGAATATAGCCGTGCACGCCCGCGCTCAACGCCGCGATGATCTCAGCACGCCCGTCCCACGCGGACACCACGGCCACTTTCGTGTCCGGAAACCCGTCGCGCAGCGCCGCCAGCGCCTCCGGTCCGGACATGCCGGGCATGTTGAGGTCCACGAGCACCAAGTCGCCGGCGCCCTCATTGGTCAAGATTTCAATGGCCTGATCCAAGGTCTCGGCTTCGCGGACGTCTTCGATCGACAAGAGATCGTGCAACAATTGCTTGAGGCCGCTGCGAAACAGCTCATGATCGTCTGCGATCATCGCTCTTTGTGGCATCGTCCAGTCGCTTCGCTCAGTTGCGGCCTACGTGCGAACACCTGGCCAACCTTGAGATGAGCGGCAGCATGCGATGGTTTGAAACTGTTCTCAACCTGGAAGTTGAATTCCGTTAAGGCGCGGCCCGTGCGGCCCCGTCGGCGTTCACGGCGCGGAGGACCGCTTGTTGCGCCGGCGTTTCCCGCGAACGCACCTGCCGGAGCGTGTCAATCCGCTGGCGCTCGATATTGAACAATTCGAGCGCTCGCCCTTCGAGGTTCCGTCCATTCGCAACGCGCAAATTGACGGGATTGATCTGCGTACCGCGCCGTAACACCTCGTAGTGCAGATGCGGGCCGGTCGAGCGGCCGGTCGTGCCCACATAACCGATCACTTGCCCTTGCCGCACCTGCGCGCCGCTGCGCATCCCGCGTGCATAACGCGACATGTGCGCATACGCCGTTTCATAGCCGTTGGAGTGGCGGATGCGGATGTAGTTGCCATAGGCGCCGTAACGGCCCATGCGCACGATTGTCCCCTCGCCCGCAGCGAGGACGGGCGTGCCTGTGGGCGCGGCGAAATCGGTGCCGCGATGCATGCGCGAATACCCGAGGATCGGGTGGCGCCGCATGCCGAAGCCTGACGACAGCCGGGCCCCGTTGATGGGCGTGCGCATCAGAAACTTGCGCGCACTTTTCCCCTCGGCATCGTACCAATCGGGACGCGTGTCGCCTGGCGCCAGGAATTGATAAAAGGCGCGCTGGCCGCGGCGCGACTCCAAGCCGACGAACAGCAGTTCGCCCGTGCGCACGGTATTTCCTTCGTCGTCGTAGAAGCGCTCGAACACAAGTTCGAATCCATCGCCCGGGCGCACGTCGCGCTGAAAGTCGACGTCATACGAGAATGCATCGGCCAGCGCTGCGATTTCGCGGTCTGTTGCTCCGTGAGAAAGCGCGCTGGCATAAAGACTCGTTTCAACCTCGGAGGCGATGCGCGCGATCTCGAACGACACCGGCATTAATACTTCGCGCGCTGCAAATCCGGTCGTCGTACGGTTCGCCGTCACCGACGCCCCCGGCGCCGAGCGGAAGGCGATGCCGGTGAGCTGGGCTTGCCCGGCGCGCCGGGAAAAGAACACGCTGATCGATTGACCCGGCCGCAGGCGGCGCGGATCGTAGACGGAACCTATTGAAGTGGTCGCCGCGCTTGCGTCCGCTGGCGTCGCGCCCGCGCGCGTAATCAAGCTCGCGAGAGTCTCCCCATTGGCGACTCGCACCTCGCGCGTTTCGTGCGCCAAGTAAGGTTCTGTAAAGGCCAAATGCTCCGCACGAAGCGCCGCTTGCTCGCGGATCTGCGCGTTCTCCGCGGCGGTCGCGGCGGCCCCAGCGCCGAACAGGCCCACGTTCCACGCGAAGACCAAACCAAGCGCGGCTGCGGCGCTCATGATTGTGAACGCCGCTAAACCTTTCCTGGCCTTCATGAGGCGATGAGCGAACTCAGCTCTCAAACTCATGCTCCAACTGTTCGAGTCCGCGAAAAACACACAAAGGACAAGCCTTTTTCGTCCGTTGGTTATCTGACCGGAAACTCAGTTCGCTGCATTTCCTTGAATGCGAGGGGACGCTTAACAGGAACCTACATCCCGCAAGGACCACGCCAAGCGAAGGATCATGGCACATAGGTCTAACCAGGCCGTTGCAAGTCAAGAACAACCGGCGCCGCAGCCGGACGCTCCGCAACCGGCTCGCCGATTCCTGATCGGCTGGACCACAGCGCTCGCCGCGTTGGGCGTGAGCACGGCTGCCTTGGCTGTCGCGGTGTGGCTGATGCGGTTTCCAATTGCTGAATTCATGCTGAGCGCGGCGCTCGCCGAGCGCGGCGCTGAAGCGGATTTCGAGATCATTAATCTCGATCTTGGCCACATCGTGCTGCGTAACGTGCGGTTCGGCGCCGAGACCGCGCCCGATGCATCCATAGAGCGGGTCGAAGCGCGTTGGCGTTGGGCGGGGCTTACGCCACGGCTTGAGCGCCTGCGGGTGATCTCCCCGCATCTGCGTGTCCGGCTTACGCGCGAAGGACGCGTATCGCTTGGCGCGCTCGACCGCATGCGCAGCGCGCC
>DASPMA010000013.1:0-2453 GCA_035627335.1 Binatia bacterium | reverse complement strand
GAGAGCACGTCCGCCGCATCCTTGTTGCGGCGGAAATAGGCGACGGCATAGCCGCACTGGGGAACGAGCTTTCGTTCCCCATCGCGCGCGCTTTCCACGATGGCCGCCATCAAGCGCCCGGAATGGCCTTGGCCACGCGCTTCGTGCGGGGTTTCTACGTGGGTGATGTAGCGGACCCCGTCGCGGTCGCGATATTCGGCGAAGGACGGGCCGCCTTCGTGGTCGAGTTCGTAGCGATGGGCGGTGATGTTGTCGCGGAAACTGCTCATGGGCCACATCTGGCGTCGGCGCGGCGCTGCGGCTAGCCCTGGGACCCATGAATTATCGCCATGCCTTCCATGCCGGCAATCACGCCGATGTGCTGAAGCACGCGCTGCTGCTGTTCTGCCTCGACGCACTGAAGCGCAAGAACACGCCGTTCGCAGTGCTAGACACGCATGCGGGGCGCGGGACATACGATCTTTTGAGCGACGAAGCCCTGCGCAGCCCGGAGTGGAAGGATGGGATCGGCCGGTTGATGGACTGGCCCGATCCGCCGCCACTGGTCGCGCGTTATCTGAATGCGGTGCGCTCGTTCAACCTTGCGGGTGAGCTGCGGACTTATCCCGGATCGCCTGCGCTGATTGCGCAAGCCTTGCGCGGCGATGACGTGTTGGCTGCGTGCGAACTGCACCCGGAGGAATTTGCGGCGCTGCGGCGAACGTTGCCGCGCGCCCCGAACATCCGGTTGCACGAACGCGATGGGTACGAAGCGCTTGGCGCGTTGCTGCCGCCGCCGGAGCGGCGCGGCCTGGTGTTGATCGACCCGCCGTACGAAGCGCTCGAAGAATTGGCGCTCGCCGCCGCGGCGCTGGGCACTGCGCTGAAGCGCTTCGGCCACGGCATGTATTTGTGGTGGCGGCCACTGAAGAGCGAGAGCGCCCTGGCTGCGGCTGATGACGAAGCGCGCGCGCAAGGCGCCAAGGAAACGCTGCGCGCGGATCTTTGGGTCGCGGCGCCGACAAAGGAGGGGCGTTTGGCCGGCTCGAGCGTCTATCTGGTCAATCCACCCTTCGGATTGCGCGAAGCGCTCGAAATTACGCTGCCGTTCCTGGCGGACGCGCTGACCAAAGGTCAGAGCGGCTGGCGGCTGCGCTGACGCAAAAGGGCGCGGATTGCTCCGCGCCCTTCCCCCTCGCCACGAGCGTCGCGCACTCTAGGCGACGATCATCGCGGCTTGGTTTGCGACTGCGAACGCGGCGGGAAACATGACGGCCGCCGCTGCGATCAGACAATAGAATTTCATCATGGCGTGCTCCCCGGTTCAAGAACTTCATCGCGTGCTCGCGATGAGCAGAACCTAGAGACGCGGGCGCAGGGCGGCTGTTACGGCTGTCACGCTGGACGAATCCACAAGCTGGCGGCAGAAGGCGCTTATGAGCGCGGAAGAAGTTTTCCTGTTCCTACAGCAGCCGCAAATCGCACTGCCGGTCGTGCTCGCGGTAATGGCGGCGTTCTTCTTCACCGGCTTCCGCTGGGCGGCGCTGTATGTGGGGCTGATGCCCTTCATCAACTGGTCGTTCGGCGCGGTGCCGACCACGCCCATTCCGGAATGGCTGGGGGGCGGCGCGTTTCAGCCTCTGGCGATCGTAACCGGCCTTGTGCTGGTTGTGCGCGACTTCGCGCAGCGCGAGATGAAGCACTGGGTCTGGGGCGCGATGATCACGGGCCTCGCGCTGTCGATGCTCACGTCCTGGATCGTGGTCGTATTTGCGAGCGCGGCGGCGTTTTTGATCAGCGAAACCGTGGACTGGGCCGTCTATACGTTCTCGAAACGCCCGCTTTCGCAGCGCATCATGATCTCAAGCAGCTTCTCTGCGCCGCTCGACCAGATGGTGTTCATCTGGCTGGCCTCGCAGATCCCGGGACAAGAAGGCATTTTCGCCTGGGGCACGATTCTGACCGGGATCGCCTCGAAATTGCTGGGCGCCTGGGTCGTGTCGCACCTCGTGGCCATGCGCGAACGGCGGGCGGGGAACGAGATGAATCCGGCGTAAAGCACTTACTTGTGCCTTGCCTCGCCCGGAACGCTCGCCCATAACGACCAGTGTGAAGCGCCGGGTTTGACCGGCAAATGGTGCGAAGTTCCGCGGCGTGCGGCAAAGTATTAGTTCCCCGACAAACCAGGAATTCGCGGTGACGTGCGTGCGCGACGGCGTGCGCGCGGCCGATGGCGTTTGCCACGGCGATTAGCAGGAAAAGTGGAAATGAGTTTCGACGACGATTTCAGCGACGATAACGACGACAACGGCAAGAAAAAAGAAAAGCGCGGTGGTCGCGGCCGCGAACGTGACAATCCAGAATTTGGCGGCGGCGAGTCCGGCGGCGGCTTTGGCGGCGGCGGATACGGCGGCGGTGGCGGCGGCTTTGGCGGCGGCGGCGGCGACCGTGGCGGTGGCGGCGGCTATCGCGGC
>DASPMA010000012.1:0-2040 GCA_035627335.1 Binatia bacterium | reverse complement strand
GCTTCGCTCTGCGTGGCTTGTGGCACGTCGCCATAGTTACGCTCGGCGACGGGGCGGTCTTTCGGCGTGCGCTGGCGCAGCCGCGTCTCGACAATGCCAACGCCCCATTCCAGCGGAATGAACGCCGAATGGCGTCCGTTCAGCGACTTGCGCATGCCGGACAGCGTGTAGGATGTCTCCACCACGTCGCCGACGCGCACGTCGGGCAGAGTGACGTGAATGGTGAGCCGCCCGTCGAACAACAGGCGCTCCATGTTCCGTTCGCGCCGCAGCACTTCGAAGAACGCGCTGCTCGCGTGTTCGACACGCGTGCCCGCGCGGATTACTGCGATCGAATGCACTTCGACGCGCTCGAAGCGCGGATCGAAGCTGACGCTGAATTGCGCGGCGCGTTCGGCCCCGGCGTTGGCGGTCACCATGTCGGCGCGGCGGTAAAACCAGCTACGCTCAGGCCCGCAGAGGTCGATCTGGCTGTCGTCCAATAGGACACAGACGCCATTGGCGATAAAGTGGGGGTTAGCTGTCTGCGGAATGGCGTAGGGCGCGGCGTCGACCCACGCCCCAGGCGGCGCAACGCGCGCGCCCGGCGTGATCTCCCGATAGGTGCTCGCCGGCTGGTCCACGATATCCCCGCCCGCCCAGGCTTACCGGACGGTCATGGAAGGCGAAAGTCCGATTCCGGCATGCGGCGCGGCCAATCGCAGCTTACATAGGCGCCTGAGGAGAAAGCCATGCCCGCACGCCCGCAAGACGCCGCCGCCTTCCACGCGCTGCACCGCGACTTTCTGATTCTGCCCAATGCCTGGGACGCCGCTTCAGCGCGTATTGTACAAGACGCGGGCGCCAAGGCGATCGCCACCTCGAGCGCGGCGGTAGCCTGGGCGCACGGGGCGCCGGACGGCAACGTGTTCGCTGTGTCCAAGTTGGTGACGGTGATCGAGGAAATTGCACGCGTCGTCAGCGTGCCGGTGACGTGCGATGCGGAGGCGGGCTATTCCGACGACCTCGGCAAGGTCGGCGAGACCATCACGGCGCTTGTCAATGCGGGCGCTGTGGGCGTCAATCTCGAAGACGGCAAGACGCCGCACGAGCTGCATCTCAAGAAGATCGAAGCCGCACGCAACGCCGCCGAGCGCGCAGGCGTGAACCTCTTCATCAATGCGCGCACTGACGTTTATCTAAAAAAGCTTGTGCCCGAGGAGCAGGCGGTGGCGGAAACTCTGCGTCGCGCCGCCGGCATCAAGGAAGCCGGCGCCAGCGGCCTATTCGCGCCCGGCGCCGTGAAGCCACACGAGATCGCCGCCATCGCTGAAGGCGCGGGGTTGCCGCTCAACCTGATGGGTTGGCCCGGCTTGCCGAAAGCGGCGGAGCTGAAGGCGCTGGGCGTGAAGCGCCTCTCGGCGGCCACGTCGATCTTCAACGCCGCCATGGAAAGCGCACGCGCCTCCGCGGCTGCGTTCCTGGCGGACGGCGATTCGGACTTGCTCTGGTCCCGGCGTGGTACGCCGCCGAATTACAACTCGCTGTTTGCGTGAAGGGCTGACCCGGAGGCGTAAAGTCCTTAGATAGGCGCGATGGCCAAATCCAGCGCGCCCCGCCTCTATCTGATCGACGGCTCGGGCTATATCTTCCGCGCCTACCATGCGCTGCCGCCGCTCACGCGCGCGAGTGATGGTATGAGCACTGGCGCGGTCGCGGGCTTCTGCAATATGGTGTGGAAGTTCCTGGGCGAGATGAAAGGCGCCGAAGCGCCGACGCACATCGCGGTCATCTTCGACAAAAGCGAAATCACTTTCCGCAACGAACTCTATCCCGACTACAAGGCGCATCGAGCGCCGGCGCCGGAAGACCTTGTCCCGCAGTTTCCGCTGATCCGCGATGCGACGCGCGCGTTCAATCTGCCGTGCATCGAAATGGGGGGCTACGAAGCGGACGATCTCATCGCGACGTACGCGCGCCAAGCGGCGGCCGCAGGCGCCAGCGTGCGCATCGTTTCGTCCGATAAGGATTTGATGCAGCTGATCGTCGAGAACGTGATCG
>DASPMA010000011.1:0-4728 GCA_035627335.1 Binatia bacterium | reverse complement strand
CCGCTTGGCCGCCGGAGACCGGCGCGTCGAGAAAGCCAAGACCCCGCGCTTCGGCTCTTTCCGCCAACTCACGCGCGATCGTCGCGGAGGCGGTCGTGTGATCGATGAAGATCGCGCCTCTGCGCATCGTTGCAGAGGCGGCTTCGAAAACTTCGCGGACATCGCGATCGTTGCCGACGCACGCAAAGACAATGTCCGCGCCCTCGGCTGCGTTGGCGACGGAGGTGTAGGTGCGTCCCTTGTGCTTCTGCGCCCAATCGCGGGCCTTGTCCTCCGTGCGATTGTAAACGCGCACGTCATGGCCGGCGCGCGCCAAGTGACCCGCCATCGGAGCGCCCATGACCCCCAGCCCGATGAACGCCGTCTTCGCCATTAGTCCTTGCTCCCAGCATCTCTCGGATCGTCCGCGCGGCTGTAGAGACCGCGAAAAAAGGTCAGCGCCGCGCCCGGCTTCACGCGGAAGTCCGTCACCTCGCCGATGATAATCAAATGGTCGCCCGCCACGCGCCTGTCATGTGTGCGACATGCTAAATGTGCGACGCCCACGCGCAGCACCGGCGCGCCCGCAAACGTCTCGGCTTCTTCCGCTTCGATCGTCTCCCGCTCCGCGCGGGCAAATCGATGCGCCAGCGCCTCATGCTCGGCCCCGAGCACGGTGACGCCCCAGTTCTCGGCCTCGGCAAACACGTCGTAGCGCTCGGACTGATCGCCGAGGCACCAAAGCAGCAGGCGCGGCTTCAGCGACACCGAGGTGAGCGAATTCACCGTGATGCCCGACATGGCCCCGCCTTTGCGCGCCGCCGACACCACGGTCACGCCCGTGGCGAAGGCGCTCATCGCGCGTCGGAAGCCCTGTTCGGGTTCGATCTCCATTAAGGTTTTCTCCGCTCAACCACATCTTAACGCGGTTCGGCGAAAGTCGCGCCCCTCTCGCCCAGAATGGACGGGTCATGACCGCTGCGACCAATCAACGCCCTATCATCATCAAGAAAATAAAGCGCGGCGGGGGCGGCGGTCATCACGGCGGCGCCTGGAAAGTCGCCTATGCCGACTTCGTGACGGCGATGATGGCGTTCTTCCTGCTGATGTGGCTGATCAACACGACCAGCCCCGAGCAGCGACGGGGCATTGCCGAGTTCTTTGCGCCGGCCAGCGTCAGCCGCGTTTCCTCCGGCGCCGGCGGCCTCCTGGAAGGGACCAGCTTCGCCGAGGAAGGCGTGCGCCACGGCCATTCCGCGCCGGTCGCGCCGGCGGCCGAGCCGCAAAACACGTCGACCGCCAGCGACGAGAACAACGCTGAAACCAGCACCGCGCCGGGCGGACAGCAATCGCCCGACGAGGATAGTCTCACACGCGCGCGCACGATCCGCGAGACAGCTGAGTTCTCGCGCGCCGAAGTCGCCATCCGCCAAGCGATGGCCGACATGCCTGACGTCGCGGAGCTTTCGCGCAACGTGATCGTCGAGCAGACGCCGGAGGGGCTGCGCATTCAGATCGTCGATCAGGAAGGCCGGTCGATGTTCAGCGCGGGGGACGCGCAGCCAAATGATCGCGCGCGTCGGCTTCTGGTAGCCATCTCCGGCGTTATCGCGCAGCTGCCGAACCGGATCACGATTTCCGGCCATACGGATGGCTCGCGGCCGGGCGGACGCTACCCGTCCAACTTCGAGCTCTCCTCCGCGCGCGCCAATGAAGCGCGCCGCATCCTCGCTTCCCAAGGCATCCCGGGCCAACGGATCTACGAAGTGGCCGGACGCGCGGACTCCGAGCCATTATTCAACGACGATCCAACGCTCCCCGGCAACCGCCGCATCGCCATCACGCTGCTGCGCGAAGCCCCGCCCCTCCCAGCCGATCACGGGCTCTAGAGCGAGCCGCCTTCGGCCGGGTGCGGACGCAAGCCCGGCGGCGCGAGCGGGCCGAGCTGCGCGCCAGCTTCGGCGGTGCGCGTCTCCCGCGCCTTGCCTCCTTCGGCGATCGCGCGCTCCTGCGCGACGATGTAGTCGGCGATCATGTCGACGATCTCAGGCTGATCGAAATAGGTTGTATGGATCAGACTGTCCCACGTCATCGCGTCGGTGGCGAGCGCCTCGAGGGCGCTGTTGTCGTTGCCGCCGACGCTGAAGAGGGCCCAGCGATATTTTTCGATCAGCTTGTCGGCCGCCGCGCCCGCCCGCTGCTGCATGCGATCGGCGACTTCGCCTTCGAGGATCGTGCATTGCGAGCCGTGACAGTGCGATTGAGTCGCGACATCGCCGACCCGTTCGTCGCCGTCGCGTCCGAAGGCGATGCCCTTCAGCACGCCGCCCACCGCGTTGTTGAGCGAGCCCCGCAAGCCAAGCTCCAGGCCCAGCCCGAATACTAGCAACCGCGTCACCACATAAATGGCGCCAAAGACCAGCGGCATGCCGACCACGCCGAGCAGCACCAGTATCGCGCCAACAATGCTCGGATGAATCTCATCTGGTCTGACTGCATCGACGCCGCCGCCAGGAACTGGTTCTGGATCGTCGGATGTCGCAGTTATGATGTCGGTCAAGAAGGCGGCAGAGTCGGTTTTGAACTGCGCCGGAAAATCCAGGCCGGCCGTACCGGCAATCAGCAAGATCAAGCCCGCCAACACCATCAGGTTGACAATGCGCACGCCCCACACGATGCCCGCGGTTCGCGACGTGCGCCAGAGCGCGCCGCGCGGAAACGGTTCAAGCGGCATCTTTTCGACGCGCTGCAAGAACGCAATCGCCTCGTCATGCGGATGCCAGATCGAATGGACTTTTGCGCGCATATTCTGCTTGCGCCGCAAGCGGACGATCCGCGCCAGACCCGAGACGGCCACGGGATAGATGAAGATCAGCGGCGCGACGAATGCCAGGTAGATCGTCGAGACGAGGTAAAGGCCCGGCCGTGAGTTTATATTTTCGCGCAAGTCGTTCGCCGCATACTCGCGGAGCTGCTCTTCCGTAGGCGGCGTAGCGTCGGGTGCTTGGGCAGTGTTGGCCAAGACGATGCGCATATCTTCCAGCACCTGGTCTGGCGATCTGTGGGCGTGAGCGAGCAAAGCGGCCAGGAAAATGCCGCCGACCGCCAAGGCCAGCGTGCTTGCGATAAGGAGAAGAAGGAACGCCACGCCGCCGAACGATTCCGCGCTACTGAGCTTGCTGCGGAAAAATGGAGTGCCAACCGTGGTGACGCTCGCGATCTTGTCTCTGCCGCGAAACAGCGAGCCCAACGGATTGAGCAGGAAGCTCATCATGTCGAACTTCGGCCGCCAGCGGATCATGCGCGCAGCTTCATTGGCGACATTGCCGCCATGGCTGTGGCCGATCACATGCACCGGCCCGTGGGCCCGTGCTGCCTTGCGCAGTCTGCGCACCAGCTTGCGCGAGGCGTCTTCGCGCGCCCGCGCCGAGTTCGCGCCGCTCCATAGGAAGGGGATGATGGCGGCGTCGAGCCCCTGCGCCGCAAGCCGCGCCTTCAGCCGCGTTGCGAACGCAGAGCCGTTCTGAAACCACTTCTCGCCGTCCGGACCCGCGGCGGTGTCGCCAGTGCCGTGAACCGTGACGATGCCGATCTGCTTGTTCGCCATGCGCCTTCCCCCCGCGGGGAAGCTAAACCGGGTTTCCACAAGGCGCCATACAGACGTCCCATCCGCCAGGCCGCCAGCCTCCAAGGCAGCCCGCGCGACACACTTTCACGTGTGGCGCACGCCGCACAGGAACTTGGAACATCGGCCACAGTTCAGCGGTGGCATGTCCATTCTCGATCCGACCGACCCAACGGCCTCGCTCCTGCTTGCGCCGACCCAAGGGCAGGCCGAACAGCGCACGCCGTTTACGGTGGCCGCGCTTCGCCTGATTGGCGTTTGTCTGGTGATCCTCACCGCCATAGGCGTCGGCTTCACGCTTTACGCGGCCCGCGAATTCCTGATGCCGATCGCGATCGCGCTGCTTTTGGCGATCATGCTCTCGCCGGTGGCGCGACGGCTTGAGCGTTTCATGCCGTCTGGACTGGCGGCCGGCGTCATTTCCCTCGGCTTGGTCGCGATTGTGGCCGGCATGGTGGCCCTGCTTCTGCCGGAGCTTGCTGTGCTCTCCGATCGGCTGCCTGAGAACGTACGCCAGATCGAACAGAAGATTGCTGGATTTCGCTCGGCGCTCAGCGGGCTTGAGCGCGCGTCGGAAGAAATTCAGCAGGCCACGCAACAGGTGGGCGTGACGTCCGAAAGCAGTCCCGTGGTGGTCCAGCAGGCGACGCCGCTCAGCATCGCCCTGACCCGAATTGCGACGCTGGCGGCGCAGACGACCGCGGCGCTTCTGCTCACGTTCTTCCTGCTCGCGCAGCGCCGGCGCATGAAGGTGATCGTGGTGGCGATGGCCAACAACCACTCCACCAAGAAGCGCCTCATCAACATGTTCAACGACATCAAGACACGCATCTCGGGATACCTGCTGGCCATCACGCTGACGAGCGCGGGCCTCGGCGTCTCCGCGGCGATTGGGCTCTACTTGATCGGTTTCCCGAACCCGTGGCTCTGGGGGGTCGCGGTCGCGGCCGCGAACTTCATTCCCTACGCCGGCCCTGCCGCGGTGCAATTGTTCGCGCTGCTGGTCGGGGCGCTCTCTTACCCGACATTCTGGGAAGCGGTGACGCCGGCGGCGATCATCTGGGGTCTGAATTTCATCGAAAGCCAGATTGTGTCGCCGCTCGTCGTCGCGCGCCGCGTCGTGC
>DASPMA010000010.1:0-10470 GCA_035627335.1 Binatia bacterium | reverse complement strand
GCAATCAGCAAGGTCACGATCATGATCGGCCAGCGCAAGCTCTTGCCTTGAGTCGGAACTGCGGCCTGCTCCACCGGCGTGATGTTGTCGGTAGCGCGCCCCAACAGCTGCGACCGCGTTCGCGCATCTTCCGCGCGCGTTGCAAAATTCTGCGCGCTCGTTTCCAGAATCGAACGCTCGCGCTGCAGCTGACGAAACCGTGGCTCCAGCACTTGCATCGCCCGCAAGCGCTCACGCACTTCCGTGCGTTGCTGCATCAGAGCGGCAGCACGCCCGCTTTGCGCGCGCGCTTCCGCTTCCATCGCATAGAGCTGGCTCGCCACATCCTGCCGCACGGGGTTAGCCCCACGCCGCGTCACGCTCGGCGGATCGCCGCCGGCCAGAAACGACTCCAGCTGCGCAATGCGCCGATCCACTTCGCGCACCGGCAGCGCATCCTCCTGATAGCGCGACAGCAGCTGCTCGCGTTCCATCTGCGCCTGCACCAACGCCGTGCGCGCATCGCTTTCCGAATAGAGCTGGATTTCCTCCGGCTCGGCCCGATAACGGGCGCGCAACGCGTCTGCGCGCGCTTCCGCTTCGCGCTGGCGCGCCTGCGCGTCGAGCAACTGCGTCTCGATGTCGCCCGCACGCGCGGACAGCGCCGCGAGTTCGCTTTCGAAATCTCCAATCTGATGTTCGGTCAGGAAGGACGCCAACGCAGTGCTCGCTTGCGCAGCTCGCGCGCTCAAGTCGGTGCTTTCCTCGGCCAACGCGTCGTAACCACCGCCCACAAGCACGGTGCGGCGATGCACGAGGTAGGAGTTCACAAGCGCATTCAGCGCCTGCGCCGCGATCTGCGGATTGCGGTGTTCGAACGAAAGCCCGATCGCCGGCGTTTGCGGGGCGGTCTCCACCGTCAGATGCTGTGCAAACGCACGCTCGGCCGCCGCGATCTTGCGCGCGTCCGGGCCCGGCGCGGCTGCGATGTCCGGATAAAGCGTCTCGAGGCCAATCTCAGTGATCGCCGCCCGTACGACCGCGCCCGATCGGATCAGCCGCATTTCGGCGTTCACAATCGTGGGCAGGTCCGGCGTCGCGCCCGCGCCTGCGCCGCCAGGCGCCGGCTGGTACACGTATTCCTCGCCCATGCGCACGATGAGCTCGCTGCGCGCCGTGTACGCCTTCGGCGCCATGAGCGCCGCCACCAGTCCCAGTGCACAGATCACCCCGCCCAAGCCGAGCACCAGGTTGCGCTCGGCCCAGAGCATTGCGGCGAAGTCGACCATATTCATGCGCCGCGCGCCGGCCCAAGCGGCCGACGCGGCCGACAGGCCCGCCTCTGTGCTCGTCTTCATCGGCGCTCCCAGACGTGCGCGGACCTGCAGTTTGCGCCCATTTGGTAAACGATCATTCACCACCCCAACGCATGCTTCCGCGACGCACCGTTAAGGATCGTCCGCTAACAAAGCGTTGGAGTTAATCGATGCGCGACGCCATCGCCGTTCTCACCGCCGCCGCGGCCGCTCTTCTGTTGGCGTCGAGCGCGCACGGCCAGGAGGCCCCCGCGAGCCAAGCGACCAGCGTGGTCTACTCGGAGACGACACCTGAATACCGCTTCTACCCGGGTGACGAGATCGAGATTACGGTGTTTTCGGCGCCGGAATTAACACGCGTCGTCACCGTCGGCCCTGACGGACGCGTCGCGCTGCCGCTGATCGGCGGCGTGCGCGCAGCTGACCTCAACGCTTCCGAATTACACGACCGTCTCGTCTCCGCTTACGCCTCACATCTGCGCATGCCCGAGCTGACGGTGACGCCGCGCTCGTATGGCTCCCGCCAAGTGTTCGTCGGCGGCGAAGTCGCGCGTCCCGGCATCTACGAAATGCCGGCGCAGATCGACGCATTCCAGGCTGTCGCCCTCGCCGGCGGCTTCCTGCCCAGCGCGCGCCGCGGGGACGTGCTCGTGCTTTCGCGCGCGAGCGGCGAGACCCACGTTTCGGAAGTCGATCTCTCGCCACGCGCTATGCGTCAGGGTTTTCCCGATGCGCAGCCGCTGCAGCGCTACGACGTCGTCTACGTGCCGCGCTCGGCCATCAGTCAAGTGAACCTGTTCATGCAGCAATACGTGCGCGATGCGCTGCCGGTGCAATTCAGCTTCTATTACGACCTCCGCGGCGATCGGAATAATTAGGCAAATCGGCAATAGGCAATAGCCAATAGGAAGCGGCGATGCGTGGTCGAACCTATTGCCGACTGCCCAATTGCCTATTGCCTCTCTTACTCGTGATCCCCGCTCTCGCCCACGTGAATTGAGCACTCGGGAAATGCGCTGCACGCTTGCTCCAACGATAAGGGAGGAAGCTGATGGCCGCGCTTGCGCGACGTGAGCGCGCCTATGCGCTGCCGCACGCCGAACCGAACGTCATTCCCTTCATCGACGTGCTGCTGGTGCTGCTGATCATTTTCATGGTAACGGCGCCCAGACCGACCACGGACCTGCAAGTCGACTTGCCGCGTCCCGGCCGGCCCATCGCGATCGTCATTCCACCGACAATTGTGCAAATCAGCGCCGCGCCGTCCGGCTATCGCATCTTCATGAGCGGGACGGAGACGACGCTGGGCCGCCTTGGCGACGACGCAGTTGCGCACCTGCTCGCGGCCGATCCGGCGCTGACGACGGAGGATGTTCTCGCGGAGGGACGCATCTTCGTGCGCGCCGATCTCGACGTCGCCTACCAGCACGTCATCACGGTCGTGGAAACGCTGCAGGACGCACGTTTCCGCAGAGTCGCGATCTACGCGCAGGACGCGGACGCGTCAGGGCAGTAAGGCAATAGGGCAATATGGCAATATGTTGGGCGCATGTGCGCGCGCTACTGCCTTATTGCCGTATTGCCCTATCGCCTTCGTTCAGTGGTGCTTAACTGAAAGCCACTCGCGCGCGCGGCGCTGCGCTTCGGCGATCAGATCCTTCGACATCATGTCGCTGAGTTCACGGCGGCATTCCTTCGCCGCTTCCGAACCGCGCGCTGCGGCAAGGTTGAACCACATGTGCGCTTGCACGAGGTCCAACTCCTGGCCGGTCGAATAGATCAAACCCAGCTTGTAGAGGTTTTCGCTGTCGCCTTGGCGGCGCACAGCTTCGTGCGCTTCAGCGATCTCAGAATCCGTAAACGCCATTTAAGGCCGCTCCCTTGTACCACTTGGGAACGCCTGGCTTTAGCCATGTGCGTTCCACCCCACTGACGTGCATATTTCGCGCCGCCGGGGTGGACCAATAACGTGCATAACTTGCGATAAGCTTAAGCCGGCATCAGCCTTGTTTGGCTTTATCGCATGCATCTGCAACGGACTTCGCAGTTTGCCCGAACAGATGCTTCGCAGCTTCCACAGAGTTCGCGCCCTGCTCATCGGCTCTGCGCTTCAGCGCGTCACCTTTCGCTAGCGCTCTTTCGACAGCCGGCCGTGCATAGATGCGGTCGACCCAGTCCTTAAGCTTTGGGAAATCATCCCATTGCTGGCCCATGCGATGAGCGCCGCGCGTCCACGGCCATGACGCCATGTCGGCAATGGAATAGTCACCAGCAAGATACGGCAGGCGCTCCAGCCGCCGCTCCATTACGCCATAGAGCCGGTTGAGTTCGTTGATGTAGCGCACGCGCCCGTATTCGATCTTCGTGGGATCATTCACGAGCTTCGGCGCGTAATTGATGAAGTGGCTCGCTTGCCCCGCCATCGGCCCAAGCCCCGCGACTTGCCAGATCAGCCATTGCTCCACCTCAACGCGTGTGCGTTCGTCCTGCGGATAGAACTTGCCGCTTTTGCGCCCGAGGTATTGCAGGATCGCGCCTGACTCGAACACCGAGATCGGCGCTCCGCCCGGCCCGTCAGGATCGATGATCGCCGGCATGCGATTGTTCGGCGAGATTTTCATGAACGCCTCGCTGAATTGCTCGCCGCGCCCGATGTTCACGGGCTTTAGGACATAGGGCAGCTCCATCTCTTCGAGCGCGATGGCGATCTTCCATCCGTTCGGCGTCGGCCAGAAGTAGAGCTCGATCGGCTGGGTCATTCAGCTTCCATTCATGTTGGCGTCCGACACACATGGGGCAGCTTGAGGGGCACGGCTAGGCACATTTTTGGTACTGCCGGCGGGAAAATCCGCACGAACATTGCGCGGAGTCACGGCCATTTATTGCATTGCCGGGGTGCTGACAAACTCTGTCAGACCCTACGTACAAAGTTCCAGATTCATTCAGACACAGTTCAGCCACGTCGCGACAAAGTTGCCCGCAATGAGGGACCTTCCCTTGAACGGAGCGGTTCAACGGGAAGTCAGGAAGGAGACTTTGGCTATGAAACGCTTGCTTATGACGGCGTTGGCGGCGGCTGCGTTCACGGCGCCGTTGGCCATTCCGTCCGTCGCCGCTGCTGACGACGACGATCGCCGCCGCTGGCATCGCGACCGCGATGACGATGACCGCCGCGACCGCCGCCGCCATCGTCGCGACCGCGATGATCGCCGCGATCACCGCGACGATCGCCGTCATTATCGCGACGGCTATCGCGACGGACGACACGCCCAACGCCATTGGGACCGTAGCCGCTATAATGGCTACACCTATCGCGGCCAATGGTATTACGGCCCGCCGCCATCCTCGTACGATTATCGCTATGTCGATTACGGCTATCGCGCGTGGCGCCGGGGCGACCGCCTTCCGCGCTACTACCGCGACTATTATCGCCCGGTCGACTATCGCTACTACCGTCTGCGCCCGCCGCCGCGTGGCTACCACTACGTGCGCGACGACCGCGGCGACTATCTTCTCGTCGGCATCGCGACCGGCGTGATTTTGGGCGTGATCCTGGCTGGCGGCTAAGCCCCTCCCTCGTCAGCTAACGCGTCCTGCCCCGGAGCTCCTCCCCAGCTCCGGGGCAACTTTTTTCGCGTTAACACGCAGGCAACCAAACTGAACGAGGCTCTCCCCACGCTGCTGAGCGGGAGAGCCTCATGCTGTTGTACATCTGGTTCGCGGTGATGATGCAGGCCTTCATGCCCGGCGGCGACCGCATCGCCTCGCTGCACGCCGGCGCCTTCGAAGCGCACCTGCGCGCTGAGCTTGAAGCGACGCCCGCCGCCTTCGGCGCCGCCAGCCACGTCGCCCGCTACACGCCGCTGGTGGCGCGCGCGCGCTAGACGCCGAGCTTCTTCTTCAGAATCTCGTTCACGACGCCCGGGTTCGCTTTGCCGCCCGTGGCCTTCATGGTCTGACCGACCCACCAGCCGAACGCCTTCGGGTTCTTCTGCACGTCGGCCACCTTGTCGGCGTTCGCCGCCATCAGCTCATCGATCGCTTTTTCGATCGCGCCCGTGTCGGTGACCTGCTTCAGTCCCTCACGCTCGACGATGACGCCCGGCGCATCGCCCGTCTCGATCATCTTGGCAAACACGTCCTTGGCGATCTTGCCGTTGATCGTGCCGTCCTTCACCAGATCCAGCAGCGCGCCCAGCGCGTCGGCCTTCACCGGCGACTGCGACAGCTCCAAGCCCTTCTTGTTCAGAACGCCGAACAGCTCCTGCGTCACCCAGTTTGCCGCCTGCTTGGCGTCGCGCCCCTTGGCTACCGTCTCGAAATACGCCGCCGCTTCGCTGTCGCCCGAGAGCACGCGCGCATCATACGCTGTCAGGCCGTAGCTTTCGACAAAGCGTTTCTTCTTCGCATCCGGCAGCTCCGGCAGCGACGCCTTGATCTCGGCGATCCATTTTTCGTCGATCACCAGCGGCAGCAAATCGGGATCGGGAAAGTAGCGATAATCGTGCGCGTCTTCCTTGGAGCGCATTGTGCGCGTCTCGCCGGCATTCGGATCGAACAGGCGCGTCTCCTGATCGATCGTGCCGCCGCTTTCCAGAATCTCGATCTGCCGCCGCGCCTCGTACTCGATCGCCTGCGCCATGAAGCGCGTCGAATTCACGTTCTTGATTTCGCAGCGGGTGCCGAGACCCATGCCGGGCTTGCGCACCGAAACGTTCACGTCCGCGCGCATGGAGCCTTCCTCCATATTGCCGTCGCACGTGCCGAGCGCGCGCACGATCGCGCGCAATTTGTTGAAATACGCCGCCGCCTCTTTCGACGAACGCATGTCCGGCCGCGAGACAATTTCCATCAGCGCCACGCCCGCGCGGTTCAGATCGACGAACGTCTCGCTAGGCGACAGATCGTGGATCGACTTGCCGGCGTCCTGCTCGAGGTGCAGGCGCTCGATGCGGATGGTCACCGGCTCCTCGCCGTCGGGCTCCACCTCAATGGCGCCCTCGCCGACGATCGGCTCTTTGTACTGCGAGATCTGATAGCCCTGCGGCAGATCGGGGTAGAAGTAGTTCTTCCGGTCGAACCGGCTCTTGCGGTTGATCTCCGCATTCAGCCCAAGCCCCGTCCGGATCGCCTGCTCGACGCAGAACCGATTGATCACCGGCAGCATGCCCGGCATCGCCGCGTCCACCAGCGAAACATGGCTATTGGGATCGCCGCCGTAAGCCGCGCTCGCGCCGGAGAACAGCTTCGCCTGCGAAGTCACCTGTGCGTGCACTTCAAGGCCAACGATAACTTCCCAATCGGCTTTATCGCCGCGGATGAGCTGGTCTGGGCGGGCGGAGCGGACGTCAAGTTCAGTCATGCTCCGGGATTAGGGGAGCGGACGCGCTATTGTCCAGATGCCGCGGCCAGCAACCAGTCTCGGAACGCCGCCATCCCTTGCGTGACGGGCTTCGTTATCAGCCGCGTCAGCCAATATGCGCCTAAATCCACCTGCAGCGGGAAGGGCTGCACCAGCCGCCCCTCGGCGATCTCGCGCGCGAACATTATCGGCGGCGCCAGCGCCACGCCATCGCCCTGCATCGCCGCCTGCACCATCACCCACGACGAATCGAACATCGGTCCGCGCGCATCGATCGCCTCGAGGCCCGCCGCGCGCAGCCATGTCGGCCAATCCTGCGGCCGGTAGGAGCGAAGCAGCGGCAATTCCGCCAAATCCGCCGGCGCGCGCAGTGCCGCCGCCGTTGTCGGCGCGCACAGAGGCGCGAACGGCGCATCCATGATCTTGTCGGCTTCCACGCCGTGCCAGGCGCCGTCGCCAAAGCGGATCGCGTAGTCGAGGCTCTCGCCCGCCAGATCGACCTTATTGTTGTTGGTCAGCACGCGCAGATCGACATCGTCATGACGCGCGCCAAAGTCGGCCATGCGCCCCAACAGCCACCCCACCGCGAACGTGCCCACCACGCTCACCGTCAGCACTTCGCGCATGCGCCCGCCGTCGAACCGGTCGAGCAGACGCCACATGCGCTCGAAGCTCTCCGTCAGCGTCGGCGCCAGCGCCAGGCCTTCGTCGGTCAACACCAGCCCCTTCGGCGTCCGGCGAAACAGCGCCACGCCCACGCGCTCTTCCAGCGCCTTCACCTGATGGCTGATCGCCGCCTGCGTCACGCAAAGCTCGTCCGCCGCCTTCGTGAACGACAAATGCCGCGCCGACGCCTCGAACGCGCGCAGCGCATTCAGAGAAATGGATGTTGGCGTGAGCGCGCCCCGAGCTGACGTCATGGCGGCCCCGCAGGTAACATCGTTTGCCGGATTGCGCGAGGCGCAGCATTTTCCCGGGGTGTTCCAGACGCAAGGGATTATCTGGGGAGAGGCATGAGTAAAACTGATCCCGCGCGCATCGCGCAGACCGAGGCGCTGGGTCTCAGCCGCCGCGCACTGGCGGCTTTCTTACCGGCATTCGCTGCTTACGCACTGCTTGCCGAAGCGCGCGGCCAAGCGCCGGCGCGCACCGGCGCCGCGCGCTGGATCGATGCGCAGGACGAAATTGCCCGCGCGCTGTCCGCCGGCCAGCTTGCCCCGCTCGCTTGGCAAGCCGAAGTCGAACGCCTCGCGGCGGATGTGGACCTCGGCGAACTCATGGCCAGCGTGAGCCGGGCGCGCCTCATGCCCGCGCCCATTGGCTCGCACAACGATCCCGCCAAACGCAACGTCCGCTTCCTCGACGCCAATGGCGAACCGCGCCGTCTCAATTACGCCGCGGCGCTCTTCGATTTTCAGCCCCAGAACGTCATTACCCCGCACGGGCGCCGCCACATGGTCTCCGCACACATGGTCGTTGCCGGCGCTTTTCGCGTGCGCAACTTCGACCGCATTGGCGATGAAGAGGACGCAATGATCGTCCGGCCCACGCGCGACTACGTCGCCCGGGTTGGCGATGTCTCCACCATGTCGAGCCAGCGAGACAACATCCATTGGTTCGTCCCCCACGGCGGCGCGCCCGCGACGACGTTCGACGTCATCATCTCTGATCTTGATCCAGGCCAGCCATCCTACGAGATCCGCGCCATCGATCCCGTCGGCGGCCGCCTTCGCGCGGACGGCGCCATCGTCGCGCCCATCATGGAGTTTGAGGCAGCGGCCGAGCGATACACCGCCGACCTCTAGTGAACCGTCGCCAAATCCTGCCAACCCCCGCTCGGAATATGCGCCTCGGCGCCGAGGTGATCGTAGGTGTCTTCTTCCTCAGGCTTGAGGCTGCTCGCCAGCCACAGCCCAAGCGCGATCGAGGCCGCGCCGGTCGCCATGGTGAGACCCGGCCGCCGCTCGAAAAATGACACCACGTTGCGCCAGGGTTCCGGCCCCGTATTCCACAACTGCGTGTGCCGGCGCGGCTGCGCCAGCGCCAGCGCGCCGTCGCCAATCATCAAGATCGCGAGCATTTCCGCGGACAGCTTGAGCGGCAAATTCATGGAGGCCTCCTCTTGCGAGGCAACCGCGCTCCGCCGCCGCGGTTCCGCCAGACCGAAGCTACGGCGCCGGCACGCGCGCCGTTTGCCGCGGGCGATCCCGCGCGCCAAGCCTGCCGGCACAAATATTCGGCGCGTTTTGCTTCCGGCGCCGCGCTCAGCCGGCGAGCAAGTCGATCCTATTCGCCGCGCGCCATGCCAGGGCGTGTTCGATGTCACGCTGGAAGCGCGCACGCACGCGGCCGTTGGCCATCGCCTCAGCTTGCGCATCGAAGCCCATCCAGGGCTGCTTGGCTGATTGCGCAAAGGCCGCCCGCACCGCATCGCTCTGCTTCGCACCGTCAAGCCGCGCGGCAAATGTCGCCGACACCGCCGACAAACTCCGTTCGGGCTGCTTGATCAGCTCCTCGGTTGTCAGGGAAAGAAATCTGTCCGGCGCCATGCCGCGCTTGACGCGTGCAAACATCTGCTCCTGCACGTCGAGCGCCAAGAGCGAGACCTTCAGCACCAGACGGGCGGGGGTAATCCCTCTCTCGCGTTCGATGGCGTGGACGCTCTCGCGCAGCCGCGGAAAGTCGACGCCCAAGTTTCGTACGAACTGGAGCATGAAGCGCACGCGCTCATCGCCGCCGCGCAAGATCGCAACCAGATAAGCATAGGGATCAGCAGTCAGGAAAACGGCGCGCGTGTTGGAGTTGACCAGGTCCGGCAACACGTTAAGCGGCCAATTGGACGGCTTCAGCACGGCGGTGCGATTGGAGAACGACTTCCTGAACTGGCTCCTCAGCACCGCCATCAGGCCACCCCAGTCGTCCCTATCCCGCGCCAGCGGATGGGAAACAGACTTGGCCGCCGAGGCGTCGATGATCGATTGAGGCTCCTTATAAGTCTGATACAGGCTCGTCGCATCGAGTGTTCGCGCCAAAAGTGTCGAGCCGCAAAAGCCCACATGCGCTATCAGGCGGTCCGGTTCTCCTGAACACTCCAAGGCATGCAGACATTCGGCGGCGTCATCCAAATGCACCAACCGCGCTCGTCCGCTTGCCGAGAGCGGGCGGCGCCCGTCCATGAACGGCAAACCGTCCAGCAGATCGCCCGTTGTCTCCACGAACAGAAGACGCCGGTTTGCCACGTCAAACCTTGTCAACAGCCATGATGGGTTTTGCAGTGTCTCCAGAATGTCCTCTGGAGAGCGACCACGCGTAGCCGCGCCAGCGCCCCGTGGCCGCCAGGCCCCGCCGCCCGCCCTGCCAGGTGTCAGTTCACTCGTCTGGCGTGTACGCCACACCGCCGGGGATGGCGCCGCAGCGCGGCCATTTGGATGAGCATCTCGCATGATGCGAGTTTGGCCGCGTCCGCGCCGCGCCGATTGATGATTACGCCCGCCGCCGCCAGCGATTTCAGCACAGATCGTGTCTTCAAGCGTGGCAGCGATCTCCGCCGCCGTCACTTGCTCCGCTCGTCGCAGACGGGCGGCGCCGCCAACTCAATCACAAAGACCTCGCGACGCACTCGCCCTGTGCGCAAACAAAAACCCCCGCCGGAGCGGGGGCAGGCCGAGGGGTAAGGCCTTGAGGAAAGGGAGGAGCATCTTGGAGCGTTAAGACATCACCACACGCCTTGGCCGACGCCGCCGTCCATGGTCATGGCGCCGTTGTAGGTGGTTTCGGTGCGCGCTTGACGCATCTCGGTGTCGCGGATCAGCA
>DASPMA010000009.1:0-3686 GCA_035627335.1 Binatia bacterium | reverse complement strand
TGATCTGGCCGACGCCGACGATGACGGGGATTTTGTCTGCGTGCTGCATGTGCGCCCTTCGCTGCCGGCTTAGACGCCAGTTCGTGCGACGTGAAGCGGCGTGTCTGCGCGATCGGTCGGCGTGAGCCTTCCGATTGCCGTTTGCTGCCTCCCCTAGGGAGGCGGGGCGCGCCGGACGCGCTGAGGTAGTCTCTAGGGTGCGCCGATCATCGCTGACCGGCGCGCGCGTCGAACGCGCCCGTACATCGGCCGTTTTCACCGGACTGGATTAGGACTTGCTCTGCTCACCACGATGGAGACCACCAGAGGGGCCTTAGGTCCGAGTTCACCAGATTTCACCGGATCAGCGCGCATGGATCGCCGAAGACCCATGGACCCTGCGGTTTCATGCCCCGCAGGCAGAATGCCATCGCCGTTCGCTTCGTCCGCAAAGGGGGGACCTCTCATGAGCATCCCGATCGTCCGCGAACTTCCTCAACGATGACGCTTCAGCGGGTTTCCCCTCGCCTCATCGAAGCGACGACAGCCGCGCCGGCCGCGGCCCTGACATTTTGAAGTTTCGGTCGACTTCGAAATCCTCCCGTATCAGGGCGAGAGCAGTGTACGCGCGTTTCAACTCGGTCGGATTGATTTTGCGGACAATGTTTACATTCAACACGTTAGGCGAAAAATGTGTTGGATAAGCGGGTCGGATATCCCCCATTCGAAGACACATCGACGCTGGGGGCCTCGACCGGACCGCCGGCGCCCTCGCCGGCATCGGCATCTATGCCAATCTCCACGCGAGACGATTTAGCCCAGCCAGTGCTGCCGGCGAGGGCGCCGGCGGTCCGGGATTTATCCTGCGGCGGCAGTGCGAGTCGTCCGCCCCTGGCGGGAGCCGTGCGGCCCTTGCAATAGTGCTGTCCCGATGAGCATCCGGCGCTAATCTTCGCGCATGTTGAATGCACCTCTCTGCCAGCGCCTCGGCATCGAGTTTCCGCTGTTTGCCTTTTCGCACTGCCGCGACGTCGTCGTGGCCGTCTCCGAGGCAGGAGGGATGGGCGTCCTCGGCGCGGTCGGCATGTCGCCGCAGCGGCTGAAGGAAGAACTCGACTGGATCGAGGCGCACGTCGGCGGCAAGCCCTATGGCCTCGACCTGATCGTCCCCAACAAGTTCGAGGGCAAAGGGGAAGCGCACGACCCCAACAAGCTGCTCGCCGCCATCCCGGAAGAGCACAAGCAATTCGCCGCCAAGGTTCTCGCGAAACACGGTGTAGACTCCTCAGTCATCGAAGCAAATCGGCGCAGCGCAACCGGCTGGTCGCAGAACTTGCGCGAAGAGGGCGCCGCCGGCGGCCTTGAGGTTGCCTTCCAGTATCCGATCAAGCTGATCGCCAATGCGCTCGGCCTGCCGCCGCCGATCATGCTGGAGATGGGCAAGCGTCACGGCGTTGCCGTCGCCGCGCTCGTTGGCGCCAAGGAGCATGCGCTCGCGCAAGCGGCGGCCGGCGTGGACATCATCATCGCCGCCGGCGGCGAAGCGGGCGGCCATTGCGGCGATGTCTCCACCATGGTGCTGGTGCCCGAAGTGGTGCGCGCGCTCGAAGCAGCCGGTTCGGACATTCCCGTGCTCGCCGCCGGCGGCATCGTGACGGGCGAACAGATGGCGGCCGCCATGGCGATGGGCGCGGCGGGCGCCTGGTGCGGTTCGGTGTGGCTGACGACGCCTGAGAGTGAAGTCAGCCCGGCGGTGAAAGAGAAGATGCTCGCCGCCACGTCGCGCGACACGATCCGCTCGCGCTCGCGCACCGGCAAACCTTCGCGCCAGCTGCGCTCACCCTGGACCGACGCGTGGGAAGGCGAAGGCGCGCCGAAGCCTTTGCCGATGCCGTTACAGAGCTTCGTCAGCGAACCAGCGCTTCGTTACATCGACAAACTGAGCGACGGCGGTCACGCCGGCGCCCGCGAACTCGCCACCTACTGGGTCGGCCAAGGCGTCGGGCTCATGAACGACACGATATCGGCGGGCGCGGTTGTACAGCGGTTCAAGGAGGAATTTCTGCGTGCATATGAGCGGCTGGCGACGGCGCTAGGCGCCTAGTCCAAGACCTCGTCGGCCTTTATACTGTGCGCGTGAAACACGTCCTCACATGGTTGTTCACGGCGGCAGTGATCGTCGCCGCCGCGTCTGAGGCTCAGACGCAAGAAACCTCGCCGCCGCCGGAGCCGCAGGTATCCGATGCGCCTGTCGTGGACATGCAAAGACATTGTCGACGCCACAGTGTTCGCAATAACGAGGGGCCTTACTATCCAATGGAGGCGATGCGCCAGAACGTTGAAGGGCGCGTGGTCCTGGATTGCTCGCTGACCAGTGAAGGTGCGTTGAATGCGTGCCAAGTCGTCGAGGAGACGCCCGCTGGCATGCGGTTCGGGGAAGCGAGCCTGAGACTCGCGTGCGACCCTCGTTTCAATGCTGCGCCTTCAGCTGCACCCAACACGCAGATGTACGAGCGTGACGGCGTTCAGCGCATTCGGCGTGTGGTGAACTGGCGCCTCGGCTGAAGCGCGCACTCATTGGGCGTCACGCCGCTTGAGCGCGTGCTTCGAGCGCCGCGAAGCAGTCTTCGATCGAGTGCACGTTCGTCACCGCTTCGCGGAAGCTCGCGGGCGTCAGGTTCGCGGCCACCGTGTGCTCCATCAGGGCGAAGAAGGGCGCCCAGAACTCATCTTCGGAAAGAAATACCATGGGCTTTGCGTGCAGCCCCAGCCGCGCCCACGACAGCGTTTCGACCGCTTCTTCGAGCGTGCCGATGCCGCCCGGCAGAACGACAAACGCGTCGCTCTCTTCGAACATCACATGCTTGCGCTCATGCATGGTGTCGACCATGCGGTGCGGCACGGCTTCGTAGGTGATTTCGCGCCGCTCCAGGAAGCGCGGCATGATGCCGAGCACGTCGCCGCCGGCTTCGTGCGCCGCCTTGGCGCAACGGCCCATCAGGCCGACCGCGCCGCCGCCATAAACCAAGCGCAGTTTACGCGCGGCCAGGGCCGCGCCGAAGCGCGCAGCCAGGTCAAGGTATTCGGGCTTCGTCGTATTGGACGAGCCGCAATAGACGCACACGGAGCTGAGCGCGCGTCGGGGTGTGCTGGAATCAGCCATGGGCATGTCCGTCTAGGTTAGACTAGCGGCATTGCGGGAGAAAACCCGCCTCCTTAAGTCGTCCCTTCAAGGAACGTTCCAAATGGCGCGCGGCGAAGGCAGGACAGTGTCGAAAGCGGAACCGGGCGCTGACGTTGCGCCGCCGATCCTGCGCACCGTGGCGCGGCTGATGGGGCTGATCGGCGGGCTCACCGGGCCGGGCTATCGCCTGCGCCTGGGCGTGGCGTTCGTGCTCACGCTTGTGAGCAAAGTGCTCGCGGTGGTTTCGCCGCTGGTGCTCGCCGACGGCATCAACCGCCTGTCCGAAGGCGATGCCGCCGGCGCGCTGCCTGCTTTCTTTGGTCTTGCTGGCTTCTGGGCCGCGCTGCGCTTCGCCTCCACGGCCGGTCCGCAACTTCGTGACGCCATCTTCCAGCCCATCAGCGAACAGGCGCAGCGCAAGGCGGGCACGCGCGTGTTCCGCCACGTGCATTCGCTCTCGGTGCGCTTCCACCAATCCAAGCGGACGGGCGGGGTCTATCGCACCATCGAGCGCGGCGTGCGG
>DASPMA010000008.1:0-4641 GCA_035627335.1 Binatia bacterium | reverse complement strand
AGGGCCAAGCATGGCATCGAGCTGGAATGGGAAATCAAGCGCGTGGGGCGGCCGGCGTGATGCGGGTCCTGCGCGCGGCGGTCGGCGTGATCTTTCTCGCGATCGGCCTGCTGATGCTCATCGTCGTGTTGCGCCAAGGCGGCATGGACGCCAGCCAGACCATGATCGGTCCGCTGGCCCTGATCGGCGCGGGCGCTCTCGCAATTTCCAGCAGCCGCAATCGCAAACCCTAACCGGCGGGGGTCGACCGGGGCTGCAAATGCGCTAAAGAGCCCCAAAATCCTGAACCGAAGAGAGTCTCGTGAATCTGAAGCCCAACATTCTCGCGGCCATTGGCCGAACGCCGCTGGTGAAGCTCAACAAAGTTGTGCCGCCAGGCGCGGCCGAGGTGTGGTTGAAGTGCGAGTACCTCAATCCGTCGGGCTCAATCAAAGACCGTATGGCGGTTTACATTATCGATCAGGCAGAGAAAGCGGGGCTGTTGAAGCCCGGCGGCACGATCGTGGAGAACACGTCCGGCAATACCGGCCAGGGCGTGGCGATGGTAGCCGCCGTGCGCGGCTATCGCTGCATCTTCACGATGCCGGACAAGATGTCGAAGGAGAAGCAGGATTCGCTGCGCGCCTACGGCGCCGAAGTGATCATCACGCCGACCGACGTGCCGGGCGACTCACCCGAGCACTATGTCAACGTCGCCAAGCGCATTGCCGAAGAAACGCCGGGCGCATTCTACGTCGATCAGTACCACTCGCAATGGAACATCGAGGCGCACGCGCTCTCCACCGGCAAGGAAATCTTTGAAGACACGGATGGCGGAAAGTTTGACGCGTTCGTCGGTGGCACTGGCACGGGCGGGACCGTCTCGGGGATTGGCCGCTGGTTCAAGGAGCACGCGCCTAATGTGAAGATCATTGGCGCCGATCCCTTGGGTTCGGTGCACTATCATCTCTTCCACACCAAGACGCTGCCGACCGCGCACGTCTATATGGTGGAAGGCATCGGCGAAGACATCGAATGCCGCGCGATGGATTTCTCCGTCGTCGACGACATGCGCCAGGTGAACGACCGCGACAGCTTCGTGATGGCGCGCCGGCTGGTGCGCGAGGAGGGGCTCTTCGTCGGCGGCTCGACCGGCTCCAACGTGCACGTGGCGATCGAGATCGCCAAGGAGCTTGGCCCGGGCAAGGTCGTCGTCACGGTCGCGCCGGACCACGGCAACCGCTATGTCTCCAAATTCCTCTCTGACGCCTGGATGAAGCAGCACGGCTTTACCGAGACCGAGCAGGAACTGGGTTTCGTCGAAGACATGCTGGCGCGCCGGCCACAAAAGCCGGTCACAGCCTCGGGCGATGCGCCGCTGCGCGATATCGTCAACCTGATGCGCGAACACGGCGTCAGCCAGATTCCCCTGATAGACCGCGGCAAGCTCAACGCCATCGTGCACGAGAGCGACATTCTGGGCAAAATGCAGAAGCGCGACTTCGATCTGAATGCGCGCGCCATGACGGCGTCTTCGCCGATCGCCGGACTCATCTATCCGAAGGCGCGTATCGAGGAGCTTTTCCACATCTTCGCCACCGACCATGTGGCCATCGTTGTCGACGCTTCGAAGGTCGTCGGCGTCATCTCCAAGATCGACTTGATCGAATATCTCGCGAACCGGGGCCGTTAATGCACCACAACAAGCGCTTCGCCACCCGTTGCATCCATGCTGGCCAGCAGCCCGACCCGACGACGGGCGCGATCATGACGCCGGTCTATCAGACCTCGACCTACGTCCAGGAAAGCCCGGGCGTCATCAAGGAAGACTACGACTACGCGCGCTCATCCAATCCGACGCGCAAGGCGCTGGAGCAGAACATCGCCTCGCTCGAAGGCGGTCGGCACGCCCTGATGTTCGCCTCCGGCCTTGCAGCGCAGGCGGCGTGCATTCATCTGCTCTCATCGGGCGATCACGTCGTGCTGTCTGACGACGTCTATGGCGGCACGTATCGCCAATTTGACAAAGTGTTCAAACAGTTCGGCATCACTTACACTCGCGTCGACATGACGGACTTGGGCGCCGCCGAAGCGGCATTCACGGCGAAAACGCGGATGCTCTGGACCGAAACGCCCACCAACCCGCTTCTGAAAGTGATCGACATTGGCGCGGTTGCGCGGCTCGCAAAGAGCAAGGGGGCGATCACGGTCGTCGACAACACCTTCGCAACGCCGGTGCTGACCAACCCGCTGTCGCTCGGCGCCGATATCGTCAGCCATTCCTGCACTAAGTACATCGGCGGCCATTCCGACGTGATCGGCGGCACGCTGATCTGCAATGACGATGAACTCGCGCAGCGCTTGCGTTTCACGCAAAACGCCGTCGGCGCGGTGATGGCGCCGTGGGATTCGTTCCTGCTGCTGCGCTCCACCAAGACGTTGCACGTGCGCGTGCAACGCCATTGCGAGAACGCGGCGAAGATCGCCGATTTCCTGGCCGAACAACCGCAGATCGAGCGCGTCGTGTATCCGGGCCGGCCTGACCACCCGCAGCACGAAGTCGCCAAGAAGCAGATGCGCGGCGGCTACGGCGGCATGATCACGGCCTATCTCAAAGGCGGGTTGCCCGCGGCGCGTGCGTTCCTCGAGCGCGTACAGATTTTCTCACTCGCGGAATCGCTCGGCGGCGTCGAAAGCCTGATTGAGCATCCGGCGATCATGACGCACGCCTCGGTCGAAAAGCCGTTGCGCGAGGCGATCGGCCTGACGGACGGCTTGGTGCGTTTCTCGGTCGGCATCGAAGACGTGGACGACCTGATCGCCGATATTCAGGAAGCTCTGGGCTAAGAAGGTGTTGGCGCGGCGCTGAGAGCCCAGCGCCGCGCCTCTCCTTCGCGCGCCACGGGGGGAGGGTAAGGCGCGCGAGTGTCTGATCGCGAAATCGGCCCGCGCCAGAAGTACGGATTTAGGGATCGGACCGCGCCGTTCAAATCGAACCTGCACATACTCTCGATAGCCATAAGCTATTGATGTTCCGCCGGCGGCCTTGGTTACCAACGACGGCGCTTCCACAGGCGGTAAGATCGGGTCATGATACGATGAGGGCGACGTGGAGGCAGGCAAGTGATCCGGAGAATGTGCATCGCGCTGGCTGCGGCGCTGTTGGCGACGCCGACCGCGGCGCAGACGCCGCTTTTTTCAGACACCAGCGAACTGGCCGTGACCATCGAGGCGCCGCTTTCGACGCTCATTCGCTCGGCGCGGCGGAATACCGATCCGCATCCGGGAACGCTCGTTCTCACCGGGCAGGGCGAGCCGCAGCGTTACAATATGCTTCTGTCAGCGCGCGGCATGTCGCGGCGCATCAGCGATGCGTGCGCGTTTCCCCCTCTGCGCGTCGATTTCGAAAACAACGAATTGCGTCAAACGATCTTCCGCAGCCAGAACCGGTTGAAGCTCACGACGCACTGCCGGCCTAGCGCCTCCTACACGCAGTACTACGTTCTCGAGTACACGGCTTACCGGCTTTACAACGAAATCACGCCGCTGAGCTTCCGGGTGCGTCCGCTACGCGTCACTTACCACGACACCGAAGGACGGCGAGACGATGAAGCGCATTTCGGCTTCTTCATCGAAGACGACGATGATCTCGCGCGGCGCAACGATCGTGTCTCACTCGAAATTCAAAGCCGGGCTGTTCAAGTGCTGCAGCTCGACGCCGCCGCCGCAACGCGCTTTGCGCTGTTTGAGTTCATGATTGGCAATCTGGATTGGGACATGCTGCAGAGCGCGGCGGGCCGTGACTGCTGCCACAATTCTCGTCTGCTGTCGGCCTCCGAAACCGCGACGTCAGGCATCGTGCCAGCGCCCTACGATTTCGATCATTCCGGATTCGTCAGCGCGCCGTACGCGGTGCCGCCGGAAGGCATACCGGTGCGCAACGTGCGTGACCGTCACTACCGCGGCTATTGCCGGTTCAACGATCAGCTTCCCGCGGCCATTGCGCTTTTTCAGGAACGGCGCGCGGCGATCAATGCTGTGATTGCCGGAGAGACGCGCCTGGCGCCGCAAAGAAGGCAAACGGCGCAGCGCTACATCGACGAGTTCTACCAGGTAATCGCCGATCCCCAGCGGGTGCAAAGGCAATTGATCGACCGTTGCCGCGGCGGCTAGTCCGCGGGCTGAAGTGCAGCTTGCGGATCGCTGGCGCATTGGCGCGCGAGTGCGCGCACGGGCGAGTCAGCCGGATCTAATGCCGCGATGCGGTCGAAATAGGCGCAGCGCGCTTGTGGCGTCGCCGCGTCGATCGGTACGCGCGTGCCGCGGTGAACAGCTGTCACCCGATCACCTTCGATAATCACGAACGCATGCGGGTCGGGATTGCCGCGCGGAAGGGCGATGTCCGCGACCAGAACGCGCCCGCCGAAGCGCGGCACGACCAGCGGCGCCAGTTTCGTGTGCCCGACGACGATGCGCCGCACGCCGTGCCGAGCCAGCACGGCTTCCAGGTTGGGTGTTTCCGCCGCCTCGCCGTTCATGGAGAGGCCGCGATACCAAAGCGGCCCTTCCTCGTTGGTGAGGATGTCAGCGTAGCCTTCAAGCGGCCGGCCATTCAGTGCGGCCTGAACGGCGCGGTTCATCGTCGCGCGATCGGCGCCCGCG
>DASPMA010000007.1:0-2286 GCA_035627335.1 Binatia bacterium | reverse complement strand
CTTGCCATCGCCGCGAACGCTACGGCGGGACGCAACGTCGATGGCATGTTCAACTACATGATCAACGTGTTCACGGCGCCCGAGAAGATCGCCGGCCTCGGCTTCTCGCTGCCCTGGGTATATGTCGCCTGGATCGTCGTGCTCGCGATCCTCTATCCGGTCTGCCGCTACTGGCAACGCCTCAAGCAGCGCCGCCGCGATTGGTGGCTATCGTATCTGTGAGAGTCAGGCGGCGTCTGCTTCCGGCAGCGCCGCCGCCATCTCGTTGGCAAACGGCGAGAGCGGCGCAGGGCGGTAGCGGCTATTGCCGATCCATCTCAGTCGCGCCGTTTCATGCACGTCGGCAACGCTAGTAATTCCTTGCCGCCACCGCATCGCGATCGGACCCAGGCGCGAAAGCCCGTTGATCGGCGCATTGATTGGATCGATCTCCGCCAAACAGCCCGAAAGCACCGAGCCAGGCTCACGCTGCAGCGCCAGCCCAGCCCGCTCGGCGCCTTCCAGCACCCACATCAGCGCGCAATTGGAAAGCCCGCGCGCCTCGCCGCCGCCGACGCCGCCATGGTCGCCCGGAAACCACATTTGCAATACGCGCGGCGCTGCGCCGGGCGGATTGAACGCGTCCACATTGCTCCATAGCGTCGGTGCGAACGCGGCGCGCCGTTCATCGATGGCCACTGCATGCCGTGCGAACTGAACGGAGCGCGAAAGCGCCGTGTCGTGAAACTCGTAGCCCTTGTTCAAGCCAACCTGGATCGGCAACAGCCGCGGAATGCCGAGCGCGCCAACCGTGTCCCACAGGCCGAGATAGCGGATTCGCAGATCGTAGGGGGGCGCAGTGAAGGGCGCCGCCAACCGCGGCCAGGCGATGGCATGCGCCGTGCGGAAGCGCTCCGTCTCCGGACTATCCGCCCCAAACTCACGCGTTCGATAAATATCCAGCGCATTGCGCGCCTTATCGACATGCGCACGCCGCAAAACGCCGATCTTGCGCAACAGGCCCGCGAGGCTGCGCACCGTGTACGCGCCGCGCGAAAAACCGAACAAATAGATCTGGTCGCCCGGCTCGTAGTTCAAATTGAGGAAGAGCCATGCCTCGAGCAGATTGTCATCGAGATCGGCCCCGGTCATGCCTTGCCAGAGGCTGAGGCCCGACAGCGAAGCGCCGACGCCCTCCGAGTAGAACACGATCTGAGGATTGCCTTGGCCATCGCGCGTCGCCACCGAGCGCGCGGTCAGGGCAACATTGGTGAGCGCGTCGCCGTAGAGGCGTTGCCACGTGCCGTCACAGCAGATGACGAGCCGCTTCATCGCGTTCCTCTACGGCGTCAGAAGAAACACCGCCTCTTCGGCGAAGAGGTTGGCGCGCGACAGGGCCTTGGCGAACGGCGAACCCGGCCGGCTTTTGCTTAGTGGAATCGCAGTCTCGATCGCAAAGCGCATCTCGCGCGCCAGCGCCGCAAAGTCGCGCACGCTACAGGCGCGCTTTAGCTCACCATCCGCCCAGTGTGGCCCCGAGGGCGACACCACGCGCCCCTTGCTCACAAGCTGCCAGCGATTGCGCCAGTGTCCCGCGTTGCGGATCGACACGATCACTTTCTCCCCTACGCGGCCCGCCTCGCGCAGCACTTCGCGAGGACGCGCCAGCGACTGGAACGAATGTGAAAATATGACGTAGTTGAACGTCGCGCTCGGATAATCGGCGAGCACGCCGTCCGCGTCGCCTTGCACGACGGAAAGCCCGCGCGCCACGCAACCACGAACTTTCGTCTTGTCGCGCTCCAGCCCGCGCCCCCGCGCCCGGCATGTGCGCGTGAGCAGGTGGATCAGCGCTCCGTCGCCACAGCCGACATCGAGCACCGAAGCGCCGTCATCCACCATGCGAGCGATCACATCGAAATCGCCGCGTACGGGCGTGTCATCGAATTCGGCCGGTGCGGCATGCACGAGTTCCAGCTGGGTCATCACGCGCCTCCGAGTAGGGAAAGTCCGCGCGCGGAAGCCGAGGCGTCGATGAAGCCGGTGAGCGTTGCCTCGAACTCCGGCTCTTCGCCAAGGTACGCATCGTGACCGTTCGGAGTGTCGATTTCCACGAATGACGCCTCCGCGCCTGAAGCGATCAGCGCGCGCGCCAACGCGCGGCTTTCTTCCGGCGGATAACGCCAATCGCTGGAGAAGGCGAAGATGGCGTGGCGCGTCGCACCGCCCTGGAACGCGTTCGCCAGCCGTCCGCCAAAATCGTTGGCTAGATCGAACCCATCCATCGCGCGCGTCAGATACAGGTAC
>DASPMA010000006.1:0-5960 GCA_035627335.1 Binatia bacterium | reverse complement strand
CCCAAACGCGCGCTCCGGTCGCCGCGTCGAACGCGAACACGTTCACCGCGTCCGATGAGCCGGAATAGATGCGCCCGTCCGCGTACACAGGCGGCGAGTCGATCCACGAATACCAGACGTAACGCCGCCATGCCTGCGCGCCCGTTTGCGCGTTGATCGCGAAGATGTCGTAGGAGCGGCTGCCGGCGATGACATTGCCGTCGGCAACAATGACGTCGCGTGGGACGATGCCTTCGGCGTCGAAGCGCCAGAGTTCGCGTCCGTCCGTGCGGGACAGCGCATAGACGCGATGATCGTAGCCGCCGAAATAAACACCTTCACGCGTGAGCGCGGGCGTGGCTGTAACGAGGTCCTCGGTGCAGACCTTCCAGCGCTCGGCGCCGTTGCGCGTATAGAGCGCGTAAACACAGCCGTCTCGCGAACCGACAACTGCGAGCCGGTCATCCACGACGGCCGACGACGAATAATGATCCCATTTTGAGTTGGGATCGCTGATCGGCAGGCGCGGCGCGCGTTCAGCGCCAAACGCCGCGCGCCAGATTTCGCGGCCGTTGCGCGCGTCCAATGCGACTAGCGCCGCATCCGTGGCTACGTACAGACGGCGCCTGTGCAGCGTCGGCGTGGCGTGGATCGGCGAGCCTAGATTGACGCGCCACTGTTCCGCTCCCGTCGCCGGCGACAACGCCACGACGTGTCCGTCAGCGGCGCCGACAAACAGCGCGCGTGCGCCATCAAGCGTCAACCCCGCCCAGATCTCGCCCCCGACAGACGCTGTCCATATCGGCGTCGGCGCAGGGCCGCCAGGCGCCGGTTGTGCAGGCGGCGCAGGCGCTTCAGCACGAACAAAACGCACCGAAATCGGCACGGTTGTCACAAACTCAGGCGGAAACACACCTTCGATCGTGCTGCCGTCCGCCGCGACGGCGAATGTAAGCCCGAACGCGGGCAAGCGCAGCGCGCCGTCGGAAACTTCATACGTTCCCGCTTGAACCTCGTACATGCGCGCGATGGGGATGGTCATGCGCGCGCGCCGCGCGCCCTCGTCGTTGGTGTCGAAATGAAAATAGAATGGTTCAACCTCGTCGCCGTGCGTGATGTCGGCGCGCCACCAGCCCGCGAAATCCGTCTGCGCAAGAGCCGCGGGCGTCGTAAAACACAAAGCCGCAACCGCCGCCAGGATTGTACGCAGCAAGGACATGCATCTCGCATGCGTCGGCGACTCTGTCCGCGCCAGTGTGCAGCGATCAATGCGCGTGGGCGCGCGATCAGACGCGCGTCAGCCGCGCTGCGAGCCAGGCCCTTCCTGGCCGATGCGCGTCCATTGACCCGGGCCATGATCGAATTCGTGCGGCGGGGGCGCGTTCTGAATGAAGCGGGCGCCCGCCTTCTCGCCCAGATCGGTCAGCAACTCGCTGTTGCGGCGCTTGGAATTGGCGATGTTCTTTAGCCCTTTAATATCGCCGCCTTTGAGCTTCTTGCCGCGCAGCGCGTGCGCCGTGTCCGGCAACAGCACGCCCGCATGATCGGTGTCTTCGCCGAAGCGCACATCGACACGCTGATAGCTGAGCGTGGGCATATCATTGGGCGAGAGATAGGCGCGGCCCATCTGATGCTGCTTCTCGCTGTTGATGTACCAGGGCATTTGCGGGCGCCCGAGCGCTTGCATGTAGGCGACCTGCTGCAGTGACACGTCGTTGATCATCGCGCGCAAGGCGCCGACGGTTTGCAGAAAGAAGATCCCGCCGGGTTTGGTGATTTCGCGCACCCAACCGGTGCCAACCGACAGCATGTATAGATTGTCGGCCCCCAGCGGCCAATTGAAGCCGTAGGCGGGGTCGCGCACGACCGTGAGCAGTTCGAGCGCGGGGTTGTTGTAGCCGCCGACCCCGCCATCGATGAAGTAGGCCGGCGGCTCAGCTTCCACACCAGGAGCCGACGTCTGAATCTCCATCTCCACGCCGCGGAAATAGTGCGGCGCCGCCGCGCTTGCTTGCACGAGGCTGTGCAGCTTGAGCTTGCAGTTTGGCGCATGGCCGGGACCGGGATTTTCGTTGTCGTAATAGCTCCAGCCGGGATTATTGCAAAAGACCCACGCGCTGCCGCTGTTCATGCGCTTGGCGAAGATGGCGAGCCCCGTCTCCAACTCGGGCGATTCGAGTGTCGTCTCGCCGAAAAATTCCGTCAGCGCATCCACAAGCGGCTTTTCGCGATACTTCGGCGCCAGCAAACCCCAGGCCATGACGCGCTTGAATATCTTCGGCACGATTTCGCGATACGCCTTCTGCACGCGCGACACGCGCCAACCGTGCGCAAGACCAGTGGCGATGATCGAACCGGTTGAGGTGCCGCCGATCAGGTCGAAGTATTGGCTCAGGCGATAATCCGGATCGCCGCTGCGCTTCGAAAGCTCTGCCTCAAGCTTCGACAAGACGCCGAGCGTCATCAGCCCGCGCACGCCGCCTCCGTCGAGCGCGAGAATGCGGCGCTTGCGCGTCGTGTCGCTGAGAAATTCCTTGAGCCGGCGCGTCATTGGTCCCCTCCCGGAGGCGGAGTTTAGCGCCTCCGCTGGGCGAGGGAACCCTACGCAACCGCGAGCACAAGGCCCGCGACCCGCGTCACTCGCCGAATTGGTAGCCGAAGCGGACGCCGGCTTGGTCCAGGCCCTGGTTGCGGCCGGTCGCCAGGATCTGGCCATGGCTCAGATGCTCGTAGAAGACCTGCGCCTCCCACGGGCCGTCGAAGTCGTAAGTAAGGCCGAGCGAAGTGCGGAACAGGACGTCTGAGCCAAGCAGCACATGCTCGTCGGAAAACGCTTCCGCCTCGTCGGTGCCATTCGCGAAAGGATTGTCAGTTTCGCCGTCATGCAAGGCGACCCCGAGGCCCGGCTCGAGCGCCCATTTGTCGGCGAAATTCCAGCGCCATTCGAGGCCCGCCGCGGCGAAGCTCGTATTGCCAGCGGTGTTGATCGACGCCATCACATAAGGCTGTGGCGACCATGCCCATTCGAGGAATGCCGGCGAATCGAATGAAACTTGAAACTCGACGTTCGGGCCATCTTCCTTGTCGGCATTGTCGCAATTGATGACGCAAATGTTGTGCGCCATCACGCCGACATGCACTTCATCGACGCCGGCCTGTGCCGCCGGCGCCAACATGAGTGCAGCGCCGAACGCTGCAAGCCCGGCCGCTTTTCCCCGCATTCGGCGTTCTCCCCGCTGAGGGCGCGAAACTAGACTGCTTTCGGGGCCGAAGAAAAGCCGCTCAGTCAGCCGGGTCGCTGTCGAAACGGTAGAGCAGGCGCAATCCGACATAATCCAGGCCCTGATTACGCCCTGTATCCAGGACTTGGCCGTGGCTCATATGCTCCCAATAGAGTTGGGCGGCAAAGCGCTCGCCGAACTCACGCTCCAGCGCGAAGCTGCTGCGGAACAGGTCGCGTGAGCCGAGCAGCTGGTGTTCATCGCTGAACGCAGCGGCTTCTGGCGTGTCGTCTGGGAACGGATTGTCGCGTTCGCCGTCGTGCACGATGTAGCCAAAGCCCGGCTCGAACGCCCAGCCATCGGCGAATTCCCAGCGCCACAACAGTCCCACGCCGCCGAAATTGACGCCGTCATTGCTCACATTGCCGGACACCATGATGTACGGGCGCGGCGAGCCGATGATGTTGAGGAAATCCGGCGACGAGGATACGAGTTCGATCTCGGCGTTCTCGCCTTCTTTGCCGTCGACGATCTCGCCATGATCGTCTTGCAGGTTGTTGACATACGCGAAGCGCACTTCGTCGATCTTGGCGCCGGCCGGTGCAATGAGGCCAGCGACAGCCACAAGCAGCGTCGAGCCGAACAGCTTCAATTTCATGGACCACCCCTTGAGCGCGGGGCAGCGCGCGGCCCCCGCCGGCGCTCAAAACGCCCCAATTGGTCTCCAGGTTCCTGACCAGGAACGTACCTAGAACCGGATCAGCTTAGCGTAGCGTACGTGTGGCAGGGACTTAATTTTCGCCATCACGGCATCGGCGGGGGGCTGGTCGATGCCAACGAGCGCGATCGCTTCTCCGCCCGCGGCGTCGCGGCCGAGGTGGAAGGTGGCGATATTGACGCTCGCGTCCCCCAAAAGCGTGCCGAGCGCGCCGATGAAGCCCGGCTTGTCGGCATTGTTGGTGTAGAGCGTCAGCGCATGAAACGGCGCTTCGAGCGCCATGCCTTTCACTTCGACGATGCGCGGTTTGCCGCCCACCAACGTGCCCGCAAGCGTGCGCCAGCCGCCGCCGGTTTTCACCTTGACGCGAACGAGGCTGTCATACGTGGGCGAGTCATCGCGCGTGGATTCCGTCAGCGACGCGCCGCGCTCCTTAAGAAGCGCCGGCGCGGAGACCATGTTCACGTCCTGCAACAGCGGCCGCAGGAGCCCCGCGAGCGCGGCCGCCGTTAGCGGCTTCATGTTGAGCTTGGTGACATCGCCTTCGTATTCGACCGCGACTTCATCCAGCCCTTCATCGACGATCTGACCCGCAAACGCGCCGAGCTTTTCCGCAAGCGCCGCGAACGGCTTCAGGCGCGGCGCTTCCTCCGCCGTGATCGAGGGCATGTTGAGCGCATTGGTGACCGCCCCGGTGAGCAGGTAATCGCTCATCTGCTCGGCCACTTGGAGCGCCACGTTCTCCTGTGCTTCGTTGGTGGAGGCGCCCAGGTGGGGCGTGGCGATGAAGTTCGGCGCGCCGAACAGCACGTTTTCCTTCGCCGGTTCGATCGTGAACACGTCGAAGCCGGCGGCTGCGACGTGCTCGCTTTCCAGCGCCTCGCGCAGCGCCACTTCGTCCACCAGGCCGCCGCGCGCGGCGTTCACAACGATCACGCCGCGCTTGGTTTTGGCCAGGTTTTCGCGGCTAAGGATGTTCTTGGTCTTATCCGTCAGCGGCGTGTGCAGCGAAATGACGTCAGCGCGCGCGAGCAGCTCGTCCAGTTCGACTTTCTCAACGCCAATCTGCACCGCGCGCTCCGCCGAGAGGAACGGATCGAACGCGATCACCTTCATTTTGAGGCCGAGGGCGCGGTCTGCGACGATCGAACCGATATTGCCGCAGCCGATCAGCCCCAGCGTCTTGGCGTAGAGTTCGCGGCCCATGAAGCGGTTCTTTTCCCATTTCCCGGCCTGCGTGGAGATATTCGCCTCCGGCACTTGGCGGGCCGCCGCGAACATCAGCGCGATTGCATGCTCGGCCGTCGTGATCGAGTTGCCGAACGGCGTGTTCATCACGACGATGCCGCGCTGCGTGGCGGCGGGAATGTCGACGTTGTCGACGCCAATGCCGGCGCGGCCAATGACTTTGAGGTTCTTCGCCGCGGCGATGAGGTCCGGCTTCACCTTGGTCGCAGAGCGAATGGCGAGGCCGTGGTAATGAGCGATTATCTCTTGCAGCTTCGCCGCGTCCGAGCCGAGCTGCGGCTGGAAATCGACTTCGATGCCGCGCGCCTTGAAAATATCGATCGCGGCCTGGCTGAGTTCGTCGCTGATGAGGACCTTCGGCATCACCGCCTCCGTTATTCGTGCTGGCCGACGCCGTCGCCGCTTAGGCGCCATTGCCGGTTGCGGTTGATCTGCATTTTGACGTCGATCTCTTCGGCGAGATCCTTGCCAAGCAACCCGACGAGCCAGTGCAGCAGGATCGCAACATCGGCCGCTTCGCGCCCGATCTCGTCCGCGTCGCCGGCGCGCACGGCGGCATCGAGTTCTTCGAACTCGGCACGGGCGCGCTGCGTGAGCATGGCGAAGTCGCTGACTTCGCCGAACGTCTCAGCGCCCCATTGAGCGATGCTTGCGCTGGTTTCAGTCATAGCTCGGACCCGTTCCCCTCTCCGCGAGGAGAGGGGTTAGGGGTGAGGAGAAACGCGACCTGGATCATGTTCGGCTCGGGTTGAGTAAGATTGGCGGAGGCGGTGCTTCACCTCTCCCCCTGCCCC
>DASPMA010000005.1:0-2219 GCA_035627335.1 Binatia bacterium | reverse complement strand
CGTTATGCTGCGCGCGGGCGCGCTGCCGGCGCCACTGAGCGTGATCGAGCAGCGCAGCGTTTCCGCTGAACTCGGCCAGGACGCGA
Source organism: Binatia bacterium (assembly GCA_035627335.1). Lineage (GTDB taxonomy): Bacteria > Pseudomonadota > Alphaproteobacteria > Caulobacterales > Aquidulcibacteraceae > Vitreimonas. The sequence continues at coordinate 2,133 of DASPMA010000005.1, read as the reverse complement.
TCGATGCCGGCCAGACTTCCACCGTGATCGCGTTCTGTCTCGTGCTGGTGTTCATGGTGCTGGCCTACGGCGTTCTGTTCGGCGGCATTTCCGTCGTCGCGCTCGTGGTCAACGGTATCATGATCATGGCGATCATGAGCGTGACGGGCGCGGCGCTGACGCTGCCGGGCGTCGCGGGTCTTATCCTCACGCTCGCCGTCGCGCTCGACGCCAACGTACTGATCTTTGAGCGCATGCGAGAGGAGGCCAAGGCGGGCAGGCAGCCCGCATTGGCGATCGACGCGGGCTTCAACCGCGCCATGCTGACCATCATAGACGCCAACCTCACGCACTTGGGCGCGGCCTTCATCATGCTGAACCTGGCGCCGCCTGGGCCGGTGAAGGGCTTTGCCTGGACGTTGCTGATCGGCGTGTTCACGTCGGTATTCACCGCTGTGCTCATCACACAGGTGCTTGTCGCATGGTGGTTCCGCGCGACGCGGCCCAAGAAGCTCCCGATTACCTAGGCGATTTGCGCATGTGGCCCCTGATCAAGCTCCTGCCCGAGAAGACGAACTTCAAGTACGTCGTGTTTGCGCCGTTGTTGATGCTTCTGTCTCTCGCGGCGTGTATCGCCTCGCTCTATTTGACCGTCTGGCCGCTCACGCCGCCGTGCGGCGGCCTGAACTGCGGCGTCGACTTCAAGGGCGGCTCCCTGATCGAGTTTTCGACGGACCGCCCGCTTGATATCGGCCTCATTCGAGGGCCATTGAACGATCTCGGCATCGGCGAAGTACAGGTGCAAGGGTTCTCTGACGGCGCCAGCGCGATGGCGCGCTACGAGACGCCGGAGGGCGCCGACGCGGACGCCACGCTCGCGCGCGTGCAGGAGACGATCCGCCAGCAGCTGGGACAGGATGTTGAATTCGGCCGGCGAGAAGTGGTCGGCCCGAAAGTGTCGGGCGAACTATTCCTGCTAGGCGTCATCGCGCTGCTCGCGGGCATCGGGCTAATGCTGGTCTATATCTGGTTCCGCTTCGGCTTCACCTTCGGGGCCGCAGCTGTCGTCGCACTGGCGCACGACGTGGTGCTCACGTTCGGGCTGTTCGCCGTCACACGAATGGAGTTCACGCTCGTCGCGGTCGGCTCAATCCTCACCATCATCGGCTATTCGATCAACGACAAGATCGTCGTGCTCGACCGCGTGCGGGAGAACTTGCGCAAGTATAAGCGCATGCCGATGAAGGAGCTGATCGATCTTTCGGTGAACGAAACGCTCTCGCGCACCATCATAACCGGGGTCACCGGCCTGATGGCGCTGGGCGTCATGGCCTATTATGGCGGGGAGGCGCTGTTCGCGTTCGCGGTCTCGATGTTCTTCGGCATCGTCGTCGGCACCTATTCCTCGATCTTCATTGCCGCGCCCGCTTTGACCTTCTTCGGCGTCGGCCGGCGCGACAGCTTCAAGAGCGCTGACGAAAAGAAGAAGGCCAAGCGCGAGGGCGAAGCCCCCTCCATCCCGTGACCGGCCCCTGAAAAGACGGTAGTCTGCCGCGTCGCGGCGTGAGTCTCTCAGCCGCCAACAGCTCGGGCTGGAGGAGAGGGCATGGCCTGGTTTCTGAGCAATTTGCGTTACGTCGCGTGGACCGCGCTCGCGGTTGGCGCGCTGTTTCTGATCTATTTCGCGATGGGCGTCGGCAGCTGGGGCTTCGACACCCAGGTGTTCTGGGAGTCCGTGCTTAGGTGGCTGCACGTGCTCGTAGGCATCATGTGGATCGGCCACCTCTACTATTTCAACTTCACCCAGATACCCAACGCGCCAAAGATCGCCGAAGAACATCGCGGCCCGGCGATCGGCAAGGTCATCGCGCCGGCGGCGCTATACTGGTTTCGCTGGGGCGCAATGGCGACGCTCGTCACCGGCCTTTTGCTCGCGTGGAATCAGCAATACCTCGCGCAAGCGCTGACGTTCGGCGGTGTTCCGTTTGAAGGCGGCGTGCCTTTCACCGACAACAAGATGGCGTTGATCGGCATCGGCATGTGGCTCGCCATCATCATGTGGTTCAATGTCTGGTTCATCATTTGGCCGAACCAGCAGAAGGCTCTCAACATTGGCGACAAGTTCGCCAGCCTCGACGCGCCAACCAAAGCTGC
>DASPMA010000004.1:0-2194 GCA_035627335.1 Binatia bacterium | reverse complement strand
AACGCATCGCCGCTGGTCATCATCTCGACGATCTGGCGCACCGAAGCGCGCGCTGGAATCTGGTACTCGCCCGCCTGCAGCGTGCCGCCTGAGCCGTAGAGCCGATTGGCGATGCGGAAGTGCAACGGATCGGCGATCAAGCCTTCGCGTTGCAGCGCGCTGGCGATGTCCGCGCCGGACGCGCCGCGCTCAACGGTGAAGGTTTCCGCCTCCGCATTCGGACCGGGCCGCGCGATCGCGCTGGTGAAAAAGAAATAAAGGAAAATCGCGGCCGCGCCGCCGAGCACGGCCAGCCAAAACAGCAGACGTCCCATCAATCCACCGCGGTCAGAATCACGGCCGCGTTCGTGCCGCCGAATCCAAACGAATTTGACATTGCCGCCCTCACCGGCCGCTTCTTGGCTTTATGGGGCGTCAAATCTATGGCGCTGTCGACCGAGGGGTTGTCGAGATTCAGCGTTGGTGGAACCACGCTGTCGCGGATCGCCAGCGCGCAGAAAATCGTCTCCACGGCGCCGGCCGCGCCCAGCAAATGGCCGATTGCCGATTTCGTGGAGGAAAGCGACAGGTTCCCCGAGGCGTTGCCGAACAAACGTTCGACGGCCTTCAATTCGATCTCGTCACCCAGCGGCGTCGAGGTGCCGTGCGCATTGACGTAATCGATGTCCGCCGCGGCCATGCCTGCGTTTTTCAGCGCCGCCTTCATAGCGCGATAGCCGCCGTCGCCGTCATCGGCGGGCGCGGTGATGTGGTAGGCGTCGCCCGACAAGCCGTAACCCTTCACTTCGGCATAGATTTTCGCGCCGCGCGCCTTTGCGTGCTCGTATTCCTCAAGCACCAAACAGCCCGCGCCTTCGCCCATGACGAAGCCGTCACGGTCCTTGTCATACGGGCGCGACGCCTTCTCCGGCGTTTCGTTGAATCCGCTGGACAGCGCGCGCAAGGCGCAGAAACCGGCCATCGCCAGGCGGCACACCGCGGCTTCCGCGCCGCCGGCCACCATCACGTCCGCATCGCCATGAACGATGAGGCGCGCCGCATCGCCCACAGCGTGCGCGCCGGTGGCGCAGGCCGTAACCACGGAATGGTTCGGGCCCTTGAAGCCGTGCCGGATTGAGACTTGTCCCGAAGCGAGATTGATGAGGGCGCTTGGAATGAAGAATGGCGAAATCTTGCGCGGGCCGTCGCGATCCAGAATGACCTGGTTGGCGCCAATCGCTTCGATGCCGCCAATGCCCGAGCCGATCAGAACGCCGGTGCGTTCTTTCGCGTCTTCGTCCTCGGGCTTCCATCCTGAATCTTCGACCGCCTCGTCGGCGGCGGCGATGGCGTAGAGGATGAAGTCCTCGATGCGCCGCTGCTCCTTCGGCGACATCACCTTGTCGGGGTCGAACGCGTTCGCGTCGCCCGCCCCGCCGCCGCGTCCGTCGATGCGCGGCACCACGCAAGCGACGCGCGCCGGCAAATCATCGACCTTGAAGTGCTCGATCTTGTTGGCGCCGGACCTGCCCGCGATCAGCCGTTCCCACGTCGCTTCGCGGTTCGCGGCCAGCGGCGTGATCAGCCCAATGCCAGTGATGACGACGCGCCTCGCCATGGGGGCGCCCAGGGCGTTAGCCCTGCTTCTCCGAGATGAACTTCACGGCGTCGCCGACGGTCTGAATGTGCTCGGCCGCGTCATCCGGGATCTCGATCCCGAACTCTTCTTCGAACGCCATGACCAACTCGACGTTGTCGAGGCTGTCCGCGCCCAGATCGTCGATGAACGAAGCTTTCTCGGTCACCTTTTCCGGCGGCGCCTCGAGATGCTTGATCACAATCGCTTTCACGCGCTCGAACACGTCCGACATTCAACGCCTCGCCAGGTCAGGTATCTGTTTTCGCCGGCCCAGAGCGGGCCGCGTTGAGCGGCCTTTTGACCACAGGAGCGCCCCGGCGCAAGCTTTTTTCGCTTCTAGGAGACATCTGGGGCGCCTCAGCCTTGGATGGCTGGCGCCCAGCGTCAGATCATCGCCATGCCGCCGTTCACGTGCAGCGTCTGGCCCGTCATGTAGGCCGCCTCTTCGCTGGCCAGGAAGACTGCGGCGGCCGCGACGTCCGCACCCGTACCGAGCCGGCCGGAGGGGATTTTGCCGAGGAGCGCTGCCTTCTGCGTCTCGTTCAAAACGTCGGTCATGGGCGAAGAGATGAAGCC
>DASPMA010000003.1:0-12853 GCA_035627335.1 Binatia bacterium | reverse complement strand
CTATCTAGCGCCGTTGCATCTCTGCGCGCCGGAAGAAATGGCGCCGCTGCGCGCGCACATCGAAACGGAAGTGTTGCCGCGAAAGTCCGCCATCGCCAGCTGCGGCTTCCGCAAGTCGCGCCACCTCGACGATGCCCTTGTCTTCCAACTCGCGTCGCATCCGGCTCTGCTCGACGCGGTGCAGCCGCTGCTTGGCGGCAATCTCGTGCTCTGGCGCACGCAATTCTTCGTCAAGAATCCGGGCGACCGCGAGATTCCGTGGCACCACGACGGCAACTTCCTGAAGCTCGATCCGATGGTGAATGTTTCGGCCTGGATCGCCATCGATGCGGCCGACGAGGCGAATTCCTGCCTGCAAGTCATTCCCCGCTCGCACCGGCACACGATTGGGCACGTGCCTGCACCGGAAGGCATGGAGTTCAACGAGATGGCCGATCCGGCCGCTTTCGATGTGACAGAGTCGGTGGATGTGCCGCTGCAGCCCGGACAATTCATGCTGTTCAGCGACCGCATTCTACATCACTCGAACGCGAACAAGTCCGATCGCCGCCGCCTCGGCCTTGCGGTGCGCTTTACCCACACCGGCGTGCGCATCGACTTGCACAAAACCAATCCTGGCCAATACGGCATCGTCGTGCGCGGTCGCGATGAGCTGGGTGTGAATCAGTACGCCGAACCGCCCAAGATCGAGGCCTAAGTCGCCCGCGCGCGTTGTGGTGCGGAGTGTTCGAGCTGGTCGCCGAACACGCGCTCGGCGGTGCCATCCGGGTCCTGCCAATCGAGCGTTTGTTTGCCCATCTTCTTGGTGGCCGCCCGGCCGACCAGGTCGGGCCATCGCTTGCGCAGCTGCTCGCGGTCGAACTCAAGCGTGGCGTTGTTGGAGACGCGGGCCAGCTCTTCCGAACTCATGAAATGTTCGCAGATCGATTGCGGCGCATCGACGATCGCATAGCCTGCCTGCCAGATCGCCAGCGATAGATCGCTATCGGCCTTGTAGAAGGCGTAGTCGTCCTCGTTCGCGTAGCCGGCGGAGGTCAACGCCTCGCGCGTGTAGATGCCATGATTGACCATCAGATTGCCGCCCAGCGTGCGCTGCACGTAATAGCCGTCTTCCTGCGGCCAGTTGCGGAAGTAGAACGCACAGGCGCCGATGCGCAGGCCAGCTTCCTCGGCTTCATCCATCCGGCCAAGCGCGTTGCCGATCGCGCCCGGCAGCAAGTAGCAATCGTCGGAAATCATGGCCACACGCGGCGCGCTCGCGGCGCGGAAGCCGATGTTCATGAACTGGCCCCAGGTCATGCGCCGTCGCGTCTGCCCCAGTTGCTCATAGCGATTGTGCTGAATGACCGAAACGATATCGCGCTGCGTGACCAGCCACTCGATGGACCCATCCGTCGAGCCGCCGTCCACAACGATGATCTCGCCGCGCAGCCCTTGCAGATTTGCCCGCACGGACTCGATCGCGCGTTCCAGGAGCGCGCGCCGATTGTAGCTGCCAAGCACGACGGAAATGTCCGCGCGCGGATCGATAGAGGGGGGACGAATATTGGGCGGAGCTTGCGCCGAAGACCGCGCCGGGCGGGGCCGAATCGGTTGGACGGCCGCATCGGGAAGGAACGGCAGATGCGCTTGCGGCGTGACGCGCGGCGCAGGCGCGCCGGCGAAGAACGCGAGGAACTCGCGCGCCAGCGTCAGCAACGACTTTTCCTTCGGCATCCCCAATTTGCCCTGACCGCCGCTTTCCGCACGGAAATATTTCCATCACGCCGGATGCAAAGGCAATGCTCTCCGGCCAGGCGCCTGCAGTGGCGCTGGTTGTCTCCGGGGACCGTCCGGGGTAAGCCGAACGTCTTCACCCAGACCATTTCTGTCGCGGAAAAATGCCGGAAAATCTAGTGCCTTATGCTTCCGGGCCAGCCGCTCATGGCGCGCGCTTGGCGGTCGTTGTCGGCACCTATAACCGCCTCGACCAGATCAAGCGCTGCATCGAAAGCATTCGGCGCGAAACGAAGACGCCAACGATCATTTACGTCACCGACGCGGGCTCGACCGACGGCACCGAGGATTATCTCCGCGCCGCCGCCGCGCCGGACCTCGTACCCATCCTCGCCGGCCGCAAGCTCGGACAGGCAAAAGCGTACAACGACGTCTTCAAATCCATCACCGCGCCCTACGCGGCCTGGCTCAGCGACGACAATGAAGTCGTGAATGGCGGCCTCGACTGCGCCGTTGAGATTCTCCAACGCGAGCCGCGCATCGGCATGGTCGGCCTCAAGGTTCGCGACAAGGAGGGCCCGTTCGTGAAGGCGCCGTATATTGGCGGCATCTCGAAAGCGGGCATTCTCAACGTCAACCAAGGCGTGCTGCCGACGAGCGTCCTGCGCGGCGTCGACTATTTCAGCGAGACGTTCGGTTTCTACGGCATCGATCCCGATCTCACCGCGAAGGTGCTCTTCTCCGGGCGCGACGTGGTCTACACGCGCGAGATCGCCATCCATCATTATCGCAACTGGCCCGCCGACAAGTCGACGCCGGAATGGGCGGCGCTGCAGCAGCATCACGACAAATCGGAGCGCCTCTATCTGGCCAAGTACGGCGCGCTTGGCCGCCTGGATGCGTTCTATTGGCTGCGCCGCGGCGCCTGGAAGGCGTTCCGCGAAGCGCAGGGCAAGCGCTTCAAGATCAACAGCCACGAAACGTTTGCCGGGCTGTTGCCGCGCGATTGGCATAACACAATCGCCTCGCGCCATATCAGCCTGCTCGATCCCTGGCTGACGCGCGGCAAACCGTATCATTTGCGCCAAAGCGTCTCGCCGCTGGCGCGTCCCGTGCGGCTGCCTGCCGATCCCGATCCCGCGCAAGTGCTGGCGCCTGTGCGCGACGCAGCGGTTTCCTAGGCTTCGCGGCGCGCCCAATCCGCATAGGCGGCAAGTCCGCGATCAAGTGAGACCACAGGCGCAAAGCCAAAGGCTTGTGCTCTGCGCACGTCGGCAACCATCGTTATCGGATCGCCCGCCTTTGCGGCGCCGCTGAAGCGCACGCGCTGCTCGCAGCCGAGTGCGCCCAATAGCTGTTCCGCCAGCTCACGCACACTCGTGCCCCGGCCGCTGCCGCCGTTCATCACAATCGGCGGTTCAAGCGCGCGATCGGCAGCGCGCACGATCAAGGCGACGGCGTCGTCCACGGCGATGAAGTCGCGCCGCTCTTGGCCCGTTCCGAACAGGGTGAGCGGGGCCTCCTTCGCCAAGGCGCGGCGGCTCAGTTCCCACAGCAATTGCTTGCGCAGCCCCGGGCCATAGACGGAGAAGAGGCGAAGCGTCGCGAACGAAAGCCCGAATTGCTCGGCCCATTGCGCAACATGATCTTCCGCCATCGCCTTGTGTTTGCCGTACGGCGAGATTGGCTGCTTCGGCAGCTCCTCGTGCAGCGGCTCGATGTCGGCGGCGCCATACACCGCTGCGCTTGAGAGAAGGATGAGACGCGCTTCAGGGGCGTGCGCGCGCATGAACTCCAACACGCGCAATGTTGAGGTCACCGTGCGTTCAAAATCCTTGGCCGGATCCTGCATCGACGGGCCGACTGAAGAACCGCCGGCGCAATGCACGATCGCTGAGATCGGCCCCAGACTGCGGGCCAAGCTGGCGAGCGCCTCTACGTTCAACGCGCCCCATTGCTGCGCGGCGACACCCTCGCATGGCCGACCGGGATGGCCCGTTGCGCCAACGCGCCAGCCGCGCTCGACCAGCGCCTTCACGACATGAGAGCCGATGAAACCGCCCGCCCCGGTGACGATGCCTGCTGGCGAAGAGGCTTGTAATTCGGGGGAGGCCATACCTACAGAGATGTGACTGGACCTGGCTGCGCAGATTAACGGATTGACTAAGCCGTGCGCATAAGGTGGTCAAATTCTGGAAGGGCTGCGTCGTGTTGACGTCCAACGCGTTCGATCCGGTAGGGCTGGTCCGTGCGATTCTCGCGCCGCGCAGCTTCGCCCTCGCTGGCGCTGCGCCGGACCCGGAACTGCGCGCGCTGCTGAAGCTCGGCGAAATCGCCGCTGCGAAGGACCCGGCGCTGGCCGTCACGCTCTCGGCCATCACGACGCCGCGCGTGCGGGCGCTGTTCCGGGGCGAGACATCGTTGCACACCACGACGGGCCTGCGCTTCACGGTCGACGGCGGCGACGTGTTCGCGGCCACGCTCGCCGCGGGCTACCTGCCGGAGGGGCGCGATTTCGAAGCGTTCATGCAACTCGTGAATCCTGGTAGCTTGGTTGTCGACGTGGGCGCCAATTTCGGTCTGTACGCGCTGAGCGCCGCGCTCTATGCGCGGCCCCATGGGCATGTCTTCGCGTTTGAACCGGCCCCCAACGCATTCGCGCTGCTCGCGCGCAACATCGCCGATAACGGACTGGGCGGCGCCATCACTGCGCAGGCGGCCGCGGCAGGCGCGGCCGCCGGCCGGGCGGCGTTCTACATCGGCCGCGATGTTTCTTTCAGTTCGCTCCATCGCACCAAGCGCTTGGATGACGCCGCCGATGCCGTCGATGTCGAGGTGGTGGCGCTCGATGCGGCGCTTGCGCACGTGCAGGCGGTGGACCTGCTCAAGATCGATGTCGAAGGCGGCGAGGCCGAGGTGTTGCGCGGCGCGCGCGATTTGCTGCGCCGTTCTCGCGCGCCGATCGTGCAGTTCGAGTTCTCGCACAAGAACATCGATGAGGCGCGCCGCGCGGCGTTTGACGAAACCATCGCGTTGCTGGCGAGCGACGGTTTTCGCGTCTATCGGCGTGGCGTAGGCGGCCCGGTCGGGCTGCCGGCAACGTCCGAGGCGTTCAGCGGCAATCTTTTCCTCGCCCGCGAAGGCGAGGGCGCGGAGCGCTTGCAGCGGGCGCTTGAGCGCACACGTGAGCCAATAAGCGATGCGGGCAGCCTCGCTGGTCTGGCGTTGTTGCAGCGCATTGCCGCTCAGACCGACGAATTGCAGAGCGCCGAACTGCTGCAGCGCGAAGCAATCCTGGTGGCGGACAGCATCGTCGGCGACCGTGTCAGCGGCGGCTCGGAAGCGGTGCGCGCGATGCAACAAGCGTGGCTCGAAGCTCGCAAGCGCGCGCTCGACGCCGAGAACCAGGTTACCTCGCTGTCGGCCTCCGTCGAGGGGCGCGATCGCCTCATGGAACAGACGAACGAGAAGGTCGCCAACCTGCGCAGCGTCATCCTCGGTCTCGAAGCGCGCACTGGCGGGCTGGAAGAGGAGCGCACCCACCTTCTCGACAAGGTCAACAGCTTGCGGGCTTCAATGGACCAATTGTCCAAAGCGCTCGAACAGTCCCGCGCCCACGTTGCCGCCAGCGAAGCGCGCAACGCCGAAAAGAGCGCCGGCTGGCGGGAGGCTGAAACAAGACTGCGGCAACGGGTTGATGAACTCAAAGCGGCGCTGGACGCCTCGAACGCAAAAGCGACGCGCCTGGAGAAGATCGCAAAACAGTTGCAGGAGCGCTGTCTCCAATTGCAGGCGCAGCTCGACGCCAAAGCGGACGCGGACGAAACGATGTCGAGCTGAGCTCAAGCCGTGAAAGGCGGGCGATCCACTTCCGGCAGGGTTGCTTCCCCCCGCTCCAGCGCCATCTCCAGCAAGCGCCAATCGCGCGGCCGGTTCACGTCAAAACCTTCGTCGCCCTCGGTCAGGAACGGCGTCAGCACTTCGCCCGCGATCGAGTTCATCTGCAAGGGCACGCGCGTCCAGGCGATTTCGAGGCTGGCGTTCTGCACATAAACCGCGGGCAGCGCCGCATATTGCATGCTGTGATATGGCGTGGGTCCCGGACCCTGTGATGCGAACGGCCGCATGCGCTTGCCCTCGATCACCCACATCTTCCCCGGATGCTGTTCGCACTTCTCGACCGCGCGCAGCGAGTCCACGCCGTCCTCTTCGAGGAACTGCGTCATGGCCCGGCGGATCGTCTCCGGCTTCCGGCACGGACTGGTGGGTCGCAGCAAGGAGAAGGCGTCATAGCGCCGGCCTTGCGCCGCAAGCTGCTCCAGCGCGTGCCTGACCCATTCGATGTCAGGCGAAGTATCGCCGGCATAGGCCGCGGGCCGCAGGAATGGAATCTCAGCTCCGTAGTGACGCGCGATGGCGGCGTAGTCTTCGGAGTCGGTCGAAACGATGACGGCCTGGAACACGCTCGAGAGCCGCGCGGCGCAGATCGTGTATGCGATCAGCGGATGGCCATTGAGCCGCGCGATGTTCTTGTGCGGCACGCGCTTGGAGCCCGCGCGCGCAGGGATAAGCGCCACGGCGGACGGCGTCGAGTTCATGGCGGATCGATCACCAGATAGACGTCCTTGAGTTCGGAATAGACATCGAGCGCTTCCGTGCCCGGCTCGCGGGTTCCATTGCCGCTCGCCTTGCGGCCGCCGAACGGCATGTGCGGCTCGGAGCCGAACGTGCCGGCGTTGACGACGGCGACGCCGGTTTCCACCGCCTGCACGAAATTCCACGCCCGATCGATGGACCGCGTGTGGATGCACGCGGTGAGCCCGTAGGGCGAATCGTTCGCGAGCTTCAACGCCTCCGCGAAATCGTTCACGCGATAGAGCGCCGCGATCGGCCCGAACAGCTCGCGCACGCTGAGATCATCGCCAGGCTTGGCGCCTTCGATGATAGTCGGCTCTAGATAAAACCCCTTTGCCAGCGCACCGCCCGCCCGCTTGCCGCCCGTCAACACGCGCGCGCCCGCCGCCGTCGCGCGCTCGATCGCGCCAAGCATGTGCGTCAGCTGCCGCTCGTTGATGACCGGCCCCAGATCGCTGTCTTCGCCGACACCAAGCCTTTGCGCCTTTGCCGCGGTCACGAATTTGTCGACGAAAGCGTCATACACGGCGTCGAACACGACGAATCGGCTCCCCGCCGCGCAGCGCTGGCCGGCGTTGGAGAATGCCGAAGCCGCAGCCCACTTCGCCGCCTTGTCGAGATCGGCGTCGTCGCACACGACGAAGGCGTTCTTGCCGCCAAGTTCGAGCGAAAGCTTTTTCAGCTTCGCGCCGGCCTTCTCCGCGATCTCGCGCCCGACGCGCGTTGAGCCGGTAAAGGAAATCAGGTCGACCTGATCATGCCCGACAAGCAACGGCCCGATCTCGGCGCCGAGCCCTTGCACAACGTTCAGCACGCCCGCCGGCACGCCCGCCTCGATCAGAACGCGCGCCATCCAGTCCGCCGAGATCGGCGTATCTTCGGCCGGCTTCAGCACCACGGCGTTGCCGCAAATGAGCGCGGGAAAGACTTTCCAAGCGAAGTTCGGCGCCGGCGTATTTGCCGCGGTAATCAGCACCGCCACACCGCACGGCTGACGGATGGTCATCGCATACTTGTTCGCGGTGTTCGACGGCATCGTCCGCCCGAACAGACGCTGGCCCTCGCCGGCGAAGAAGCGGCCGCACTGGATCGCCCCGCCCGTCTCGCCGCGGGCGTCCTTCAGCGGTTTGCCCGCTTCTTGCGCGACGATGCGCGATAACTCCTCGGCGCGTTCTTCGATCAGCGCGCACGCCTTGAACAGGATTTCGCCGCGCTTCACCGCGGGCGTGGCTGACCAGGCCGGTTGCGCCGCGTGCGCTGAAGCAAACGCGAGATCGACTACGCTCGCATCCGCCAGCGCCAGCTTTGCGATTTCATTTCCGTCATGCGGATTGAAAACCGGCGCGCTGCGCGGCCCCGTCACGTCTTCGCCGCTTATAAGGGAAGGGATCAGTTTCATCGCTAGATCGCCGTGAAGCCGCCGTCGATCCGAAGCTCGGCGCCGGTCATGTACGAGGAAGCCGGCGACAGCAGAAAGGCGACGGCGCCCAAATAGTCTTCCGGCGCCGCCATGTTGGCGAGCCTGTTCAGTCCGGGCCGGCGCAGCGGGATTTTTCCGGCGTAAGCTTCGAGGAAACGAGGGTCCTGGTTATTGAACACGCCGGCGAAGGTGACGATGTTCGCGCGTACGTTGCTCGGCCCCCAATACGCTGCCAGATAGCGCGTAAAATTGTAGAGCGCCGACTTCGACGCTGCATACGCCGCCGGTTTGAAAAACGTCTCGCCCGCTTGCCGCCGATACTCGTAGAGCGACTGATCCGGCGCAACGACGCCGTAGATCGACCCGATATTCACGATCGAGCCGCGTCCGGCGTCAGCCATCGCCGCGCCGAACACCTGCGCGCATAGGAATACGCCCTTGGCGTTCACGTCCATTACGCGGTCCCAGGATGATTCAGGATAGTTCTCGAACGGCCCATTCTCTTCGGCTGGCGCGTCGGGCGGCGAATCCAGCGCGGCGTTTGCCACAAGGCCGGTCGGTGCGCCCCATCGCGCGCTGATGTCGCCGAGCGCCTGCTCCAGCTGATCGCGCTTTGTCACATCCGCGGCGAACACGGCGATGTTGTCGCCACCGCCGAGCGCGCGCGTCTTCGCTTCGTCAAGTGTCGGTTCGATCACCGCGACCGCCGCGCCCAGTTCAGCCAGCCCCCCCGCCAGCACCGAACCGATCAGCCCGTAGCCGCCGGTAAGCACGACGATTTCGTCCTTCAGCGAAAAGAGGGCGCTTAAGCGCTCCGTCATAGCTTTTCCTTCACCGCCGCGATCGCGTCGCACAATTCGCGCACCGCGCCATCGCCGCCCCGGCGCTCCGTTCGGAACACGCCGCCGATGCAAACGCACCCATGCGCGTCTGCGACCACGACCGGCAAGCCCACGCGCCCGAGCACGTCCAGATCGTTCACGTCATTACCGATGAAGCCCGCCTCGCGCCAGCCAAGCCCACGCTCGCGCAGAAGCGCTTCCATCGCGGCAACCTTGTCCGGCACGTCCTGGATGCAGGCGATGTTCAGCTTGCGCGCCCGCGCGCTCACGACGCTATTTGTCTCGGTCGAGACGATGACCGCCTCGGCGCCCGCCGCGATCAGCCGCCTCAGACCGTAGCCTTCGAGACGCGAGCAGCGCACCGCCTCGCGCCCATCCTCGAACACGTAGACCGTATTGTCGGTCATCACCCCGTCGAAATCGATGCCAAGCAGGCGCACACGCGCGGCGCGCTCGGCAAAGCGCGGGTCGTCGAGGCTGAGGCAGCCTTGGGCGGTCATGGCGCTTGTCTAGAGCAGACGCCGCGCGGCGTGAACCTCAGGCGACCGAGGCGTTGCGCTCGATGGCTTCGAACGAGAGGTCCGCGTCCTTGGCCAGCGGCACAGTGAGCTTGCGGCCGATGAACTCGCCGATCCGGTAGGGCGGCAGCCCTGTATCCGCCGGCGATTTGAAGGTGATGTCCGCTTCGGTCAGCACGCGCCCGGCCGGCAAGTCGCGCGCGGCGACAAGCTTCTTGGCCATCTTCGTGATCGGCTTGGTCTCGCTTTCGTAGGCGCGCTTGACGCCGTCGCCGAGAGCGATGCGCGCGCGCTGAAGATCGCGCACGACGCGGCGCATGCCGGCGGGCTCCAGCGAGAAGGCCTGATCCGTGCCCTTCCACGCGCGGTTCAGCGTGAAATGCTTCTCCACTACGCGCGCGCCCAGCATGTAGCCAACCAGAGGCATGGCGATCCCGTTATCGTGGCTGGAAAAGCCGATCACCGCGTCAGGGAAGGCGTTGCGGTAGGTTTCGATGACGCGGATGTTCAGTTCTTCGAACGGCGGCGGATAGCCCGACGTGCATTGCAGAATGCAGATCTGGTCGTTGAGCGGCGCCACCGCATCGTACATCCGCTGCACATCCTCCATCGTGCCGCCGCCCGTGGAGATGAACATCGGCTTGCCGAAGCGCGCCACGTGCTGGATCAGCGGAATGGTCTTCAGGTCGCCCGAGGCGATCTTGTAGCAGGGCACGCCGACGCGCTCGAGCAAATCGGCGGAAGGAATATCGAATGCGGTCGAGAAGAAGATAAGGCCAAGCTCGCGCGCATAAGCCAGCAGCTCTTTGTACTGCTCTTCGCTGAATTCCAGATGCTCGCGGTGCGCGCCGTAGGTCGGCGCATAGGCGTTCTCCGAATTATACGCCTCGTCGTACATGGCCTGCGTATAAAGCGCGCGATTGTCGCGCTTCTGCAGCTTCACCGAGGAGACGCCGCACTCCTTCGCGGCGCGGAACATGGCCTTGCACTTGTCCATGTCGCCTTGGTGGTTATGGCCGATCTCGGCGATCGTGAAGACGTCGCTGTCATCGTTGATGACAACGTTTTCCACCACCATTTCCCGCTTGCCCATTGGTCCGCACCCGCCGCTAAAACCTGCGCCTGCCTTAGCGGCGCGCGCGGGGCCGCGCAACCGGACGCTGCGGTTTGACCGCAGCGCCAGGCGCCGGCGGGGGAACCCTTACGCCAGGATGAAGTCGTCGATGGTGATGACGTTGTCGCCGTCGCCGCTGACGTTTTTCAGCGTGATGAAGACATCGTCGTCGATGCGCACGACGGTGTCGGCGCCGGTGTCGATGATGGCCACGCGCGAGGCAAAATCTCCCGTGCTGATGCCGAATGCGGCGACGTCGATGAAATCCTGGCCGCCTACGTCCCAGGCGTCGAAATCGACGACGGTGTCGGCGCCGGCCCCGGCTGCGTAGACGAAGGTATCGTTGCCGAGCCCGCCGGTGAGGTTGTCGCCCCCGGCGCCGCCGGCGATCACGTCGTCGCCGTTATTGCCGTTGATCTTGTTGACGCCGCCATCGCCGGTCAGCGTATCCCCGCCGACGCCGCCGATCAGGTTTTCGACGCCGGTGATGGAGGCAAATCCAGTCGCCGCGCCCGCGCCGAGATCGACCGAGACGCCGAGCGCGGTGTTGTAGCGCAGCCAGTCCCCGCCGGGACCGCCCGCACCCAGATCCAGATTGACCGTCTCGATGTCGACTAGCGCGTTGTTGAGCAGGCCGGTGATCGCCGCGCCGTTCCAATTGGCGTCCGCGACGTCGGCGACGGCCGCGCCCGTCAGATTGACCGTGTCGGCGTCGGCCCCGCCGTTGAAGGTGTCGCGTCCGTCGCTCGAGAGCCAATGGAACGTATCGTTGCCGGCAAGGCCTTGCAGCGAATCGTTGCCGGCGCTGGCGAAGATCGTGTCGTCGCCATCCCCGCCGAGCACCGCGTCGGAACCGGCCCCGCCGTTCAGCGTGTCGTCGCCGCCGAGGCCGTCGAGCCGGTTGTCGAGCGCATCGCCGGTCAGCGTGTCGCCGCCCGAGCCGCCGATGACTTTTTCGATGTTGCTGACCGAAGCGAAGCCCGACGCCGAGTTCGTGCTGAGATCGACGATCACAGAAGCGCTCGTATTGTAGATGAGCCAATCGACCCCGCCGCCGAGATCGAGGTTGATCGCCTCGATGGCCGTCAGCGCATTGTCCAACAGCGCGGTGATGGCAGACCCGTTCCAGGTCGCGTTGCCAAGTTCGGCGACGCCCGCGCCCGTCGCGTTGAACGTGTCGAAATCGGCGCCCCCGTCGATCGTGTCGCGCCCGTCGGTGAAGGACCAGTTGAACGTATCGGCGCCGGCGCCGCCGTCGATGGAATCGTTGCCGAGGCCGCCGGCAATGATGTCGGCGTCGTCGCCGCCAAACAGCGCATCGACGCCGTCAGCGCCGGCGAGCGTATCGGCGCCCGCGCCGCCTTCAAGGCGATTGTCGAGATTGTCGCCGGTCAAGGTGTCGGCGCCATTGCCGCCAATCACGCGCTCGATGCCTGCGATCGAGGTGAAGCCCGACGCAGAACTCGTGCCGAGATTGACGATCACCGCGGCGCTGGCGGCCGCGTAGATCAGCCAGTCCGTCCCGCCGCCCATATTGGCGTTGATGTTTTCGAGATTGGAAAGCCCGTTGCCGGAGAGGGCGGTGAGTGACGAGCCGTTGTAATTGGCGTTGAGCAGATTGCCGGACGCGCCGTCAGTCAGATTGAACGTGTCGTTATCCGCGCCGCCGTCGATCACGCCATTGCCGTCGCCGATCGCGTAGCTGATGATGTCGTCGCCCGCGCCGCCCTGGATCGTGTCCAGACCCAGCCCGCCAACAAGCGTGTCCGCGCCGTCATTGCCGTTCAGAGTGTCGTTGCCGTCATCGCCGTTGAGCGTGTTCGCCGAGGCGTTGCCGATTATTGTGTTGTTCTCGGCGTTGCCCGTGCCGTTCACGGCAGCTCCGGTGAGGGTTAGGTTCTCGAAATTGGCGGCGAGCGCCCAATCCAACGAAGATTGTACCGTATCCGTGCCTTCGCCTGAGTTTTCGTTCAGCACGTCTGAGGCATTATCGACGATATAGGTGTCGTTGCCGGCGCCGCCCGTGATGTTGTCGACGCCAGCGCCGCCGTTGAGCACGTTGTTGGCCGTATTGCCGATGATGGTGTCCGCGCCAGCGCCGCCGACCGCGTTCTCGATGATGGCGCCGCGCGCGATGGAGATGTTAAGTTCGGCGCGGCCGGAACCGCCGGGACCCGCGCTCGAGAAGGCTTCCTCCCGCAGATCGATGATGCTGTTGGTGGAGTAGCCGGAAAGGTCCAGCGTATCGTTGCCGCCGCCATCCCAAACAGAAAACACCGCCCCCACGCTGCCGGAAGTCAGCGAATATTCCGCCACGCCGCTGTTTGAATTGAATCCGTAGGTGGTGTCTCCGGTGCGCGTCGACGTGTTCGCGCCATAGAGACGTTGAATCGCTGCGATGTCGTGCAGCTGCGGCAGCGACGCGAACGCCGGCAGATCGCCGCCCACGAAACTCGAGCCGAAATAGCTCATCACGACGAAGGCGCGCGAGTCGTTGAAATACTCGGCGTGCGTCGGGTATTCGATCGGGCCTTCACCCTCGCCGGCGTTGTACTCGCCTGGGTGCGTGAGGCCGAGCGCGTGGCCGATCTCGTGCAGCAGCACCTGG
>DASPMA010000002.1:0-3112 GCA_035627335.1 Binatia bacterium | reverse complement strand
ATTACGGCTTCAGCTTGACTCGAACCTATCGTTGCTGCGTTGGCTATGTGCGCTTGCAGTCGTTGCGATGGTTGCCGGAATCGTTTGGCCGTTGGCGTTCTGTGCGGCGCTGGTGGTGGCGCCCGATAAAATGTTGGTGTTGCTGCATCCGCCTCTTTTTGTTGCGATCCTGGTGGCGGCGGCGATCCTGATTGTCCCACGCCTGCTGCTCGCTCTTTCGCGTTGCGCGCGATGCTCCAGGTCTCTGTTTAGCGACAGTCGTAATTCATTGGAGGCTTTGAGCGGTGGCGGCGAGCACTGGCACGATTATCGTGCGAAGCCTCTTCTCGGCTCCTATGCCGCTGGCGCAATGCTGCGGATGGCCAGGACGGGAAGCGTGAGATGCATGTGGTGCGGCTACCAGCTTGGTGAGAATCGCGAGCGCGTTGTGCTAGGCCCTGAAGTATGACTATCCACATCGTCAAACTCTGCGTCGGCGCCGACAGCGTCGAGGATCTTGCCGAATGGCAGATCGGCCAACTCAAGCGCGCGCAGAAGGCCAAGGCGCGCGCGATCCATCCGCATCAGAAGAAGCATCCCGTCTGCGGCACGCGCATGTGGCCCAAGCGCGTCGAGGACGTGCTCGCCGGCGGCTCGCTTTATTGGGTGATCAAAGGCGTTGTCACCGTGCGCCAGAAGATCGTCGCCATCGACGACGTCACCGACAATCACGGCCAACGCTGCGGCCTCTATCTCGACGCGCACCTCCAGCGCACCGTCCCGCAACCGCGCCGCGCCTTCCAAGGCTGGCGCTATCTCGAAGCGAAGGATGCGCCGGCCGATCTTACCGCGGCTCAGGGCGGCGCGGATTTGCCGGAGCATCTCCGCAGACAGCTGGTCGAGCTGGGCGCGTGGTGAGCAAACCCTCTCCCGCTGCGCGGGAGAGGGTGGCCGCGAAGCGGCCGGGTGAGGGCGTGAATCAATCCCCCACAGCCTCGACGATCTTCCGCAACACCGCGCCACTATCGCTGAACACGTCGTCGTTTTTGAAGCGCAACACCCGCCAGCCATTGAGCTTCAGGTATTCCGTACGCTGCGCATCGAATTCAATCTGCTCCGGCTCATCATGCAGCGGCCCATCGAACTCGATCACCAGTTTCACCGCCGGGCAGGCGAAATCGACAGCGTAGACGCCAATTGTGTGCTGACGGCGAAACTTGCGCTTGATGAGACGCCGATCGCGCAACAGCGCCCACATCGCTTTTTCGGCTTTCGGCATGTTGGCGCGGTTCTCTCGCCCTCGGCGCACGGTATTGGGGTTGCGTTTCATCTCGAACCGCCTGTGTTCCCCTCATCCGTCGGCTTCGCCGACACCTTCTCCCCTCAAGGGGAGAAGGGATGCTAGCCCAGCACCTTCATCACCGCCGCACAAAATACCGGAATGTCGTCCTGATCGTGATACAGCCCGAGCCCAATCCGCAGCACGTCATCGCGCGCATCCGTGACAATGTTCGCCGCCATCAGCATCGACTTCCACTGCACGGCGTCGCGGTGCCGTAGCGCAACGAAGCGCGCATTCGGCGGCTCGCCGTTCGGCCGCAGCAGCTCAGCCTCACGCAAGCGTCCCGCTTCGCCGGACTCGATCGCGCTCTCCAGGATTCCGCGCAGCGTCGCAACGCGTGCCGTGATCGCGCCCGTATCCAAGCCCTCCGCTGTCAGCATCGCGCACACCGCGTTGAAGCGGTAAAGCGGCGTGGGATCGTACGTCGCGCCGAGGAAGCGTCCGCCATCCTGGGAGTAGGCGACACCCTGCTGCTTGCCCTCCATCGCAACGAAGTCCGCAAACCATCCGGTATATTCCGGACGCGGCGCGTAAGCCCGCGGCGCATGGATGTAGCCCGCGCCCTCGCCTGTCATCGCGTACTTGTACCCGCCGCCCAGCAGAAACACGCGGTCCGCCACCCGTGCGAAGTCGCACGGGATCGCCATGAAGGAGTGGTAGAGATCGAGCACCACCCACGTCCCATCCGGCGACGCCAGCTGCGCCAATTCCTCGACGCCGTCGAACCGCAATCCGCTGCGGAACATCACGTGCGAGACGAAGGCCACGTCCGGCTTCTTTTCCCGTGCCGCCGCCAGATACCGCGCGGTGAACGTCTCGAACGGCTCGCACGCCACAATGCGCCGCTTGATCTTTCCTTCTTCCTCCCAGCGCGCGCTTTGCCGCCGGAAAGAATGAAACTCACCATCGCTCGTCAGCACATCGAGCGGCTTGTCGCTGAACTTCGCCGAGAACAATCGCATCAGCAATTCATGCGTGTTCGGCGCAAACCCGATCGTCTTCGGATCGGGCAGCCCCAACTCCAGCGCGATGTTCGCCTGCGCCCGCGGCATCACTTCGCCGAACACGCGATCCCACTTGCGGTCCGCCAACACCGCAGCGTCGTCCCACGCTTCCATGTGCCCATCGAAAGACGCGTCCGGCCACAAATGGTGTGAGTGACAGGCAAAGTGCAGCCGCCCCGGCGACGCCGCCAGCGCGCGCGAGAACAGGTGCTTGTATGATTTCATAGCTTGGTCCGTAGCGACCAGATTTCCGGGAAGGCGCGGCGTGCAAGTGTCTGCTGGAGGTAGCCGACACCTTCAGTCCCGCCGGTGCCGCGCTTGCGCCCAATGATCCGCTCTACCGTCAGCACATGCTTGTGCCGCCACGTGAGCAAAGCGTCGTCGAGATCCAGCAGCTTCTCCGCCAGCTGATACAGCGGCCAGTATTTCTCCGTCTCGCGGTACACGGCGAGCCACGCATCCTCGACCGCATCGCTCGCCTGATAGGCCGCGCGCCGCGGCCGCTCCAGCACCTCGCGCGGTATTGCAAACCCCGCGTTCGCCAGCTGTGCGATTACATCGTCATACAAACTCGGCGCATCGAGCGCGTCCTCCAGCGCGCGCCGCTCCTCGCTGCCCGTTTCGTGAAATTTCAGGAAGCCGTCTTCTTTCAGCCCCAGCCGATATTCGAGCACGCGAAATTGCCAGCTCTGAAATCCCGAACTCGTCCCCAATAGCTGGCGGAATTTCAGATAATCCGCGGGCGTCATGGTCGCGAGGATATCCCAGGCCTGGGTCATCACGGCCT
>DASPMA010000001.1:0-2714 GCA_035627335.1 Binatia bacterium | reverse complement strand
AACCACCAATAGCGGCGAAGAAGACTTGCTTGTGAATGTTCTGACATTTCACGGAGCTCCTGGAGAGGCAAGAGCACACGCATCTCCCAGTCGTTGACGCCTGAAAGGGCCGAGCCAACGATGCAAAAGCCTACGGCCGTTATCCCCACGCACCGAATTAAATTCGCGCTAGGTGCTGCGGCGATTCAGTGGCGCACGCTTCAGGCTGCCGGAAGCACCTCATTCTGCTCATTCAGCAGAACGACGGTCGGTGCGTAATTGCGCGCTTCTTCCGCCGGCATTTGGCAGTAGGCGATCACGATGATCGGATCGCCGATCTGCGCCATGCGGGCCGCCGCGCCATTTATTCCGAATGCGCGCGAGCCGCGCGGCGCCTCGATCGCGTACGTCGTAAAACGCGCGCCGTTATTGATATTCAGCACGTCCACCTGCTCATGCGGCAGGATGCCGGCGCGGTCCAGGAGATCGGCGTCGATCGAGATCGAGCCTTCGTAATGGAGGTCGCACTGCGTCACGCGAGCGCGATGCAGTTTCGCCTTGAGCAGCGTCAGCATCATTGAGACGGCGCTTGGAACTGTACGACAATGCGCGCTTGCGAGCCTGTCGACGACGATCCATCGCTCAAGGCCGGGCTTGCGCGATAGGAATTCGACGCGTTCAGCGCCGCCTGTCCGAAGCCAAGTCCCGCCGGGGATTCGCTCGCGACGCTGCAGGAGAGCGACTGATTGGAGCGGACGTTACAGCTGAGTTCGACGCGGCCGCCAACACCTTCGCGCAATGCGCGCGAGGGATAGAGTTCGCTGATGCGCCGCGCCGAGGGGCGCTGTGCCCACACCACCTGGCCGCGCGGGGCCGCTCGCGTCGTGGTCGGCGGCGGGGCCGTCGTCGAAGCGGGTTGCGTCGAGGCGATCTGCACCGGCGGCGGATTGCTGGTTGGCGTCGTCGTGGGTGCGGTCGTGAGGCCTGGCGGCGTGGTGTCGCCCGGGCGAAGCGAGACCGGTCCGCCTTGGCCATTGTTAGATGACGTCACCGGCGCGGGCGGCGGCGGATCAGGCTCTTCACGCCGCGTCGGAGCGGGGCGTTCGTTCTCGGTGCGCGACGCAATCTCCTGGCGCCGCGGCTGTGATGGCTCAGTCGTGTCCGAGAGCGGCACGCCGGCGATCTCTTCGGCGTCCGCCGGCTCGCCTGACTCATCATAGGGCGGGGGCGCGGTCGTGCTGGCGACGTCCTCTTGCGCGGACGGCTGCGAAGCGAAGTTCGGCATGCCGCCGCCAAAGTACAAGCCGCCGGCGAGCGCAGTGCCCCCCAGGATCGCAATGAGGATGAAGGCGCGCATCGCGCCGCCGCCTTCACGCGGCGGTTCGCGCAGATCGGCGCGTTCATAACTGCGCTCGAAGCGGCGCGGAGGATCGGCACGGCGCGGCGGCGGCGGATCCCGCCGCGGGGGCAGAGGCGCCGCTTCGCCGCGACGCGATGGCGGCGTCTCAAGCCGTTGCGTGAGACGGGGTGCAGGCGCCGGGGGCGCCGGACGTGCCGGAGGCGGGGCCGGGCGCGCTTCGCTGCGCGCCGACGTCAGTTGCTTCAAGCGCAATTCTGCGACTTCCGCGAAAGCGCCGGCTGGGCCATAGCGCGCGAGGTAGTCCATGAAGTCTGTCGGGTCGCGGCTGTCGCGGATGGCGCGCCAATGCTCGGCTTCAGTGCCGAGCGGATCGGATGCCGGCGGAGGCGGCGGCGCGCGCGCATAGGTCGGTGCGGGCGCCGGGGCCGGGGGGATGGGCGCAGTACGCTGCGGACGCGCCGGCGGCGGCGCGTAATCTTCCTCGACATCGGCCCCACCGCCGACGGACGTGCGCGCCGAGTTCACCATCCGGTCGATGGCGAAGAACAAAGGATCGAGCGCGGGATCTTCGGTGTCGCCGTCCCAACGCGACAGGTCGAACACAGGGGAGTCGCCAATGCTGGAGGGCGGCGGGGGCTCGATAAGGCTTGCCACGATCGCCTTGCGCGCGTTGATCACACGCTGCGCGGCGTCGAGGAAGGGACGCGATCGGATCGAGGCCTGGGACCAGACCACGAGGCCGGCGCCGCTGGAGCGCAGCGCCGCGTCATTCGACGGCGCGCCACCGATGGAAAATCCCGCCGCTTCGAACATTTCCGCAAGCGCTTTGGCCTGCGGTTCGTCCTCGCGAACACAAACTATGAGAACGTCCGCCACTGCCGTCTCCGTGCGTCCCAGCCCAGGCCTTTCATGCGGCTTTCAGGCCATAGCATGGAACATTTTGGGACAATACCCGCCGATCACCGTTGACGTGATGAAAACGTGTCAAACAACGGCGTTGAACGCGCCGGTTTCCGGGTCCAGCAGCTCAAGCCCGCCATCCGCCACGCCGTACCGGGCTCCCACCAGCTTCAGGCCGCGCTGCTCGACCGCTTCCCGGACAAACGGAAACGTGGCCAGGTTTTCCAGAGTGACCCGTATGGATTCATGCTCCAGAGCTGAGTGGGGATCGCCCGCGGAGGCATCAATACGGCTCTTTGCGGCGTCCAAAAGGCCAACCCAGCGGTCGAGGAAGGAATCCGGGTCGCGCGGGCGGTCGCTGAGCGCGGCTGCGACCCCGCCGCACTGGGCGTGCCCGAGCACCAGAATGGTCTCCACGTAAAGTTGGCGCACTGCGAACTCGATCGCCGCGCTCACCCCGTGGTAGCCCGCGCCC